>JAPLGF010000325.1 GCA_026390275.1 Candidatus Atribacteria bacterium | reverse complement strand
CACCTTTGGACCGCTCATGGTGGAAGCCGTTCGGACGATTCTTCCCCAGGCCTTTCTGGATGTCCATCTGATGATTCAGAACCCCCGCTCTTTCATTTCCCCCTTTTTAGATGCCGGCGCGGATAATATCAGTTTTCACCTGGAAACGGTTCCCGATTTTGATGCTGGGGTCAACCAGATCCTGAAGGCAGGAGGGAAAGCCACGTTAGCACTTTGCCCAGGGACACCGGTGGAATGTGTTTATCAGGCCCTTCCCAATCTTTACATGGTCCTCCTTCTGACAGTGAATCCGGGTTTTGGGGGACAAAAGTTCATCTCGGGAATGGATAGGAAAATTGTAGCTTTACGGAAGGAAATTCAGAGAAAGGGACTCCGGACCGAGCTCGAAATCGACGGGGGAGTGAACGAAGAGAACATTACCTATCTCGCTTCCCGGGGAGCATCGATCATCGTAGCCGGTTCATTGATTTTTTCCCACCCGGCACAGATCCGTTTCAAAGTTCAGGTGCTCTCCGATAAGATCAGACCTTTTTAATGAAGACTTTTCACGACGAAACCAGGAATGAAATGAGGAGTAAAAAAAGCGTAAGGATAACTTACGCTTTTTTTACTTTACCGGCCTTGATGCAGGAGGTGCAAACGTAGAGCTGTTTTGATTCTCCGCACAGACTCACCCGCACCTTTTGGATGTTCGGTCTCCACATTTTTCGGCTCACCCGGTGAGAGTGGCTGATTTTATTTCCAAAGCCGGGTTTTTTCCCACAAATCTCGCATATTGCCATGCTGAACCCACACCTTTCTGGAATGTTTCACTCCATCCTTTGTCTCATGCCGATGGTATGACTCGGCGCCAAAGTACTATAACACAAAGTCCACATGAATTTCAACCAACCGAATTGAATCATCTAAAGTCTTGGTGAACGGGTGTTTTTCTGATATGGTTGCTTACTTTATCTTTTTTAGGGGCACATCTTTCCCGCTCTGATGCAGCATTGCACCAGGTATGTTTCCCGGTTCATTTTTCATAAAGGTGAGGGTGGCATCCGCTTCTCTGATATAGAATTGGGTTTCCGACTCGGGGAGAAGCCCTACCGCAGGCTGTCCCTGTACCTGGATAAAAAGAAGATGCTCTTTTCGGGTGATATCCGCCGTTAAACCGGGTTGAATCTCGTACTGACCTACATAAATATCAAGTACCGCCGGATCGACCTCGATAAACGTCCTTTCTTTGGGCATTTCATACGGTTCTCCGAAAACGATGGCTGACAGGTTGAGAGCAATACTATCGGATTTGGCGAATGAAAAGTTACTCAAAACAATGATAGTCACTTGGTCCTCGACAAAGCGGGAGATGTGGGTGAGAAACCCATTTATCCCGCCACTGTGAGAAATCAGCTTGCGATTATAAGCAGTTGAAATCACCCATCCATACCCGTAATTTCCCAAAAAAGGAGTAAACATCCGGTCAAGTGAGGCCTTACTCAGTACTTTCTCGGTATAGAGCGCCTGATCCCAAAGATACATATCTTCAACAGTGGAATACATCGCCCCGGCAGCATGAGGAACGGACATATCCATATAGGGGGTATTGACCAATCCCCCAGATGATAATTCATACCCGGATGCGCGTTTGGCAAGGATTTTTTCGGAATGATCGTATCCTGAATTTACCATCTGCAACCGATCGAGTATATTTTCATGAAGGTACTTTTCAAAAGATTGACCTGACACTTTTTCGATAATATATCCTAACAGGATATAATTGGAATTGCTGTAAGAATATTTTTCCCCCAGTTGAAATTCGAGTGGTAGATTTTTAAAACGTTCAATCGTTTTCTCCAGAGGAGAAGGAATTATCATGATGGCTGTATAATCTGGAAAATCAGTAAAGTTGGGAATTCCCGAGGTGTGAGTCAAAAGATGACGTATGGTGATCAGGTCTCCCTGGGGATAATCAGGAATATATTTTTGTAACGAATCATTGACGGAAAGCAAGCCCTTTTCTTCCAGCTGTAAAATACAGACAGCGGAAAATTGTTTGGTGACGGAACC
>JAPLGF010000003.1 GCA_026390275.1 Candidatus Atribacteria bacterium | reverse complement strand
AAAACCCATTGTTTTTTACCGTTCTGGTCTCGGTCCCTTCCGTCGAAAACTGAGTCGCTGGCTGGTTCACATTATTTTGAAAAGGACCGTTCTTTTTATCGCCCGGGATCCCGAAACACGTGATTTAGCTCTTTCCCTGGGGTGTCGGAAAGAAAGAACGGTTCTGGGAATCGACCCGGTCTGTTCCTGGCAGGAAAATGACGAGAAAGAAGGGGATCGCGGGAAACGGATTGCGATTTTTGTCCGGGAAGGAATGAATGAGAAAAAAGACCTGGTTCTGGAAGGAGTTCACCGTCTAAAGGAAAAAACGCCATGTGAGGTAGAATTTGTAGCGTTTCACCGCCAATCTGATGAGTCGGTCGCTTCCCATTTTGCCGAAGCAAGTGGAGCTCAATGGCGATATTTTCACTCTCCGGAGGAGATCTGGACCTATTTCTCCCATCTTTCCGCAGTTTTTACCATGAGGCTTCATCCGGCAGTGATTGCATCGGTGATGGGTGTCCCCTGGTTTGCTTTCGATATCGATCCGAAGATCATTTCCTTTTCCGGTCTGTGGGGAGGAACGAATCTCATCCACTGGCAGGAACTATCGGTTGACACCTTTTGGGAGCGGTATACCCGGAGAGACGAGATTTGTCCGACACTCTCCACCCTTGCTCAGACTATTCAGGAGAGAACCCGGGAGAGTGAAGAGAGTTTGGAAAACTTCATCGAAGCGATATGGGGTTCCCGGTCATGATGGTCAAAACCCAAACCCTTTTCGGTTTATCCATTACCGATTGTTCCTTGAAAACCATGGTGGAAGTCATCGATCAGTCCATTACGGAAAAAAACCAGGTCCACATTGTGACCTTGAACCCGGAAATGCTGGCTCGTCAGGTTCATGAAAAATCGTTTTATCGGGTGTTACAACGGGCAGAGTTCTGTATTGCGGATGGAAATGGCTTGATCTGGGCTTCCGGTTTTCTCGGAAAAAAAATTGAACACCGAATTCCCGGGATTGATCTTTTGGAAGCTTTATTTCAAGAAACGGGAAGGAAACCGTGGTCGTTTTATTTTTTAGGGAGTCGACAGGAGGTTGTGGAACATCTTGCCGAGATCATCCCGAAACAATTTCCTCATCTTCGCATTGCCGGGACCCACGATGGGTTTTTCACCGATGATCAGGTCATTTGTGACCAAATCAATCAATCCCATCCCGATATTGTTTTAGTGGGGCTGGGTTCACCGAAGCAGGAATATTGGATCGACAAGAACCGAAGCCGCCTTTCTTCTTTCGTGTTCATGGGAGTTGGGGGGAGTTTTGATGTATTAAGCGGGGTAAAAAAAAGGGCTCCCCTTTTTTTGCGGAAAATCCGGTTGGAATGGGCATACCGTGTTTTTTCCGAACCCTCCCGCTTCCGGAGGATCATCCCGGCGTTCTGGACATTCGGGATCATGGTATGGAAAGAGAAGAGGTTGAGAAATCCAAAAAAGTGATGGAACCTCTTTCCCCCAATTTTTCAGGACCCTCATCACCTTTCTTTGCTCCTTTTTTACTCACCCCTGGCGGGAGAGGGTGGGATGAGGGAATGATCATGCTATAATGAAAAACAGTAAATGGTGAATAGACAATCATGCCCATCCCTGGCACCGGAGAGGGATGAAAAAATAGTCGCCGGAAACATCCCCTCCCCCTTATCCCCCGGGGGAGATGCCTTGAGGATGGTCATTTAGGGTATTGTGGTATGTCTTTTCCAATTCCACATCCCTTAAGGATTCACGACTCACGATTCACGGTCTTGACCAACTCAACAACTCAACAACTCAACAGCTCAACATCATTTTGAGAATAGATGAAAAAAGATGGTCTGAAATGGCCTTTATTGATTTTGACAAAGTCTACAAAATTTACACCACCGGATTGAGAGCCCTGCAAAATGTCACCCTCTCTATTGAAGTGGGGGAGTTTATCTTTTGTGTCGGGCCCACCGGAGCGGGAAAAACCACTCTCATGAAACTCCTCACCCGGGAAGAATTTCCGACTTCCGG
>JAPLGF010000250.1 GCA_026390275.1 Candidatus Atribacteria bacterium | reverse complement strand
AGACCGATACCAATAAAAGGAATGATGGCTTTGCTCCATTCTTCTTCCGATTCATAGATGAGGCAGAGATGATCATGGGGTTGAAGTTTTTCCAGGGCTTCCAGCAAAAGTGGGGGTTTCTCAAAAAGTTTTGATTTTTCCAATGACGGATTTGAATCGGAAAATCCTTTCATGGTATTTCCCCCTCAATGCCAAAATGGGCTGGGCAATTGTTTTGCAAAATTATAGCATATTTCAATAAATGAATGAAAACGCCTGTGAAATCCTATTCTTCCTATCGCCCGCCCAGCCCATAGAGTAGGAACCCCCATCACCCGCGGCTCTTTAAACCACATAAACCCCAGGAGGTGTTCACTATGGCGGTGACTGCTGTTGAGCAGGTCAACTGGCTCCACATCCGCTTTGAAGAGGGTCTGGACCCAGAATCAGGGAGAATGCAAACGTCCTCTCCGTCCTGGGGGAACGTAAAAGCCGCTGCTCAATTTATTTTCTTTCCATTCCTCGGTTGGCGATCAATTGTGAAAAGGAGCGTCTCGCTTATTCTTTTGGTATAATAGGACATAATCCCAAAAATGCAGTGAAACGGAAAGGGGGGGATTTGACTTGGCCGCGGGGAACATCGAATCCCCCGGGGTCCTCCTTTATCCAAAGGGGGAGATTCCTTGGGGATGATCATTTTCAGGTATGGGAGGGTGCTTTTTTCAGTTCCCCGGTTCCCCAGTTCCCCAGTTCCCCATTTTTTCAACATCGTTTTCTGGGTAGGAAAATGAGTAAGGGTATTTTCCTATGGAATATAGCACGATTTTCCTTTTTACCATATTGTAAAAAACATTACCACATTCACATCCAGGGAGACATCCCGCAGCCTCCGTTTCTTATTGTCAGCAATCACGTCAGTTCCGTCGATCCGTTTTTAATTGGCCCCTTCTTGCCGTATCCGGTATCATGGGTGGTCGCACAAATCTCTTTCCAGCACCCCATCGAACGCTTCTTCCTCCGGAAGACCGGGGCAATACCAAAGTCTAAATCTCGTCCCGACCCAGCCACGGTCAATGCCATTTTCCAGATCATCCGACAAGGAGGAATCGCCGGCCTGTTCCCGGAGGGGACCATTACCTGGACGGGAGAATTCCAAGATTCATTGTTGGGATCAGGCATAGAACGACTGATCAATAATCTGGATGTTCCCATTCTGGGGGTACGAATCCAGGGTGCTTGGCTTTCCAAGCCAGTTTGGGCTCTTCGCGCCAGAGAAGGTCATGTCTTCCTCCATTTTCAAACTTTCCACGATCCCGACGTCCTGCGC
This sequence comes from Candidatus Atribacteria bacterium, assembly GCA_026390275.1. Taxonomy (GTDB): domain Bacteria; phylum Atribacterota; class Atribacteria; order Atribacterales; family Atribacteraceae; genus JAPLGF01. Next base: position 8,332 of record JAPLGF010000250.1, on the reverse strand, counting down.
TTCATTCACCACTCGGAATGGGATTGGCAGAAGGAACACCTGATCCGATATTCGGGGAAAAACAAAGCCTTAGGCATTGAAAGAGTACTCTGGATATGCCCGCAATGCGGAGGATTCCGAACCCTTTCTGGAAATGGTGATCACGCTGTCTGTAGCAGCTGTCGCCAAACGTGGGCTATTGATGAATATGGGTTCATAGGAGGTTGCTCTCTCCCAGAATTCATCCATCACCAGGACAATAATTTCCCTTCGTTCTTAAAATCACACCCTTTCTTCACCATCCCCCGGGTGACCGTTGTTCAATATGATGCAAAAACGTTTCTAATGCAAAGAATTTTCCGAGGAGACCTGCACGTTTCCCCTGACTCCCTCGCTTGTCAAGAGATTCGGTACAAAATAGCCAACACGAGAGGAATAAATACTCATTTTAACCAAATTTTGGAATTTCTGCACGGCGATTCATTGGTACGAATCAAAACTTTCTATTCCTCATATTTTCTCTACCAATATCTGAATTTTTTTCTGGAACGTAATGTCACCTCGGAGTAAAAGAGCGAATCGTGAGTGGCCCGTGATGGTCCTGATTCGCTCCTCCCGGTCATTGCCAACCTTCTCTTCGTCCCTCCCTTAGACCGTGGTAAGGGTGGTATTTGTTCTCCCGTCCTGTTTTGGAATGCTAAAAGGAGTGGTTCTCAACCGATGACAATAAGTTCACTTTCGGAGTAGAATAGAGAGGGAGAGAGTAAGTGGGGGTATCGGGAAAAGAAGAGCTTGCTTGTCCTCCTCCTGGGATTGGCGTTGGGGATTTTCGGCGTAACCCAGGTGATTGAGCTCTTCCCCTTGAGACCCAGTATGATCAATACTCTCATTGTCGTCCGCATCGTTGGATAGGTGCTGATTATTTTTGCCATTTTCCAGGCATTTTCGAAGGTTCCGACAAAGTAGGTCTGTGTTTTACTATCCGGTTTATTGTTCGATACCATCCGAAGAGAGGGTGAATGAGGGAGGATGAACACCATCAACACGAAAGAAAATATCCTTCGCACGTTCCGCAAGGAAAAAACACAACAAATCGTCTGGCAACCTCGCCTCGAGCACTGGTACAACGTCAACCGGACGAGAGGACTCCTCCCGGCGATGTATCAGGACGTACCACTTCTCGATCTCTACCGGGACCTGGATGCCTCGGTCCGGTATTACTATGGTTCCGGGACCGACATCTCCAGCCCCCGTACCTATGTTTACCCAGAATACGAAAACGGTACCTCCGTGGAGGAGGTACCAGCTGGAGAGGAAATCCTGGTGGTGTTCAAATCCCCGGTTGGCGAACTGACCGGAAGGAAGAGATGGGGAGAATGGGGGTGCTCCTGGCATTACGTGGAACACCCGGTCAAAAACTTGGACGACCTCCCTATTATCATTTCGATTCTCAAGAATACCCATTTCCGCTTTGATTCCTGTTTTTACCAGGAAGCTCAAAGAGCCATGAGAGAGAACGGAGAAATCCAATTCTACTGGCACCGGAGTCCTTTTCAGCGTTTGCTCCTGGAATACCTGGGCATTGAACGGTTGATCGAGGCGATCTACGATGAGCCGGAGAATATCCGGGAATACCTGCACATCGCGGAGGAGGCGGAAAATGAGCTCTTCGAGCTCCTTGCTTCCTGTCCGGTGAAAATCCTCAATTTCGGAGAAAACATCGACGGTCGTTTCGATTCCCCCCGGATTTACCAGGAATACCTTCTCCCGTATTATCAAAGAAGAGTCAGTGAGCTTCACCGGGCAGGAAAATTTTGCCACATTCATATGGACGGATCACTCCGCCCTCTCCTCCCGTTCCTGCAGGCAGCGGGCTTTGATGGAATTGAGGGAGCCACCCCGCTTCCCCAGGGAGATGTGACTCTCGAAGAACTCAAAGACGCCATGGGAGACACCATCCTTCTCGATGGCATCCCCATGCTCCTTTTCCTCCCCAGTTATCCCCTCGAGGAACTGGAAGTCTTCACCAGGAGAGTTTTGAAGCTCTTTTCTCCCCACCTCATCCTGGGTATTTCGGACGAAATTTCTCCTCCCGGCGATATCGAGCGGGTGCGATTGGTCTCCCGCTGGGTGAATGAGTTCCAGCCATAGTTTTTTTACTTTTTCACTTTTCACTATCTTTTTTATGGTAAGGAGGTGATACTTCAACCCTTGGTTTATCAGAATGGGAAACAAATATATAAAAAAGGAGGAAATTTATGAAAAATGGTCTTCTATTCACGATTATTCTCGTCGTGGCAACTTTAACCATTTCCCTGGTGGCTGGAGCTGAAAAGGTAACCCTGAACGTCTGGCTGATGAAACAGGCCGACGTGAACCTCTTGAAAGCGCAGGATGAAGCACTGGCCAAGTTCAAGGAGCTCTATCCGGACATCGACGTGAAATTCACGGTGTTCCCTTACAGCGAATACCGAGATAAGTTGCTTATCGCTGCCGCTGCCGGTGCCCCACCCGATATCTCCGTGGTGGATCAGATCTGGAACCCGGAATTCTCCGCCGCCGGATTCGTCATTCCGCTGGACGATTACGTTGCCCAGTCCAAATCAGTGAAGAAGGAGAACTACTTCTCGGGTGCCTGGGATTCCGCCCTCTACCAGGGAAAGCTCTATGGCGTCCCGTTTGATGTTGGTGTCTGGGCCTTAAATTACTATAACAAAGCCTTCTTCAAAGATGCCGGATTAGATCCGGAGAAGCCACCGGTCACCTGGGACGAGTTCTATGAAGTCGGGAAAAAGATGACTGGACCGGAGAAATGGGGAACCGCCCTCTGGGTGGGAAAGGGAGATGCTGTACAGTGCATCACCGACGCCCTGACCTTCTCTAACGGGGGATCAGTTTTGAACCAGGACTTTACCAAATGCCTGCTCGATCAGCCAGCCGCCATCGACTCCATGAAATTCTTTAAGAAACTCCAGGAAATCAACCCGGCCGGAGAAGTGAGCCGGACAGAAGAGGATTCATTCCAGCTCTTCACTGCCGGGAAGCTGGGTATGTTCTGGTACGGCGAATGGGGCCAGGACACCGTCACTGCCCGTGCTCCCCAGATGGAGTGGGCCATCGGGAATTTCCCCAAGCCGGCCAATGGAAAATCGGTAGGAACTTTCGGCGGATGGAACATGGTGATCTACAAAAACGCTCCCCATAAAGATGCCGCCTGGAAATTCATCGAATACTGGACGAGTAAGGAAATCAACGAGAAGGTCTCCTCGCTGACCCCCGCCAATGTGGAAGCCGCCAAATCCTTCCTGAATAACAAACGGAAATTCCCAGATGTCGTCTTCCAGCAACTCACCCAGGCTCTCTACCGGCCAATCTTCCCCCGGTACCCGGATCTGGCGGAAATCCAGCGAAATGCCACCACCGCCATCCTCACCGGCGAAAAGGACATTGAAGCGGCCCTGAAAGATGCGACCGCCGAAATCAACACTCTGCTGAACGATTACTACTCATCCAATAAATAAATGCGTAACACGAGGGGGAGCGCTTCGCGCTCCCCCTCACCGGAGGACCGATCATGACAAAAGAAAGGGAATGGATTGCCGGCTATCTGTTTATCCTCCCCTCCATTGTGCTCCTCGCCATCCTGGTCTTTTATCCCCTGATCATAACTTTTCTCTATAGCCTCTCCGATATGTCCCTGACTTCCACCCGTTATTTGGGCTGGATGGCCTATCAACGTCTCTTTCAAAACAAAATGCTCTCCCTGATCTTCAAAAATTCTGTCATCTGGACGGTCTTCGTGGCCCTGTTTCAGCTCCTCCTGGGATTAGGGTCTGCCCTCGTTCTCAACAAAGCCTTTATCGGGAGATCTCTCCTCCGGGGGATCGTCATCCTCCCCTGGGTGATGCCGGGGGTGGTGACTGCCATGGTGTGGAGGCTCATCTATGATCCCCAGCTCGGGCTCCTGAACCACTATCTCAAGGCCCTGGGCATCATTGATCACTACCTGACCTGGCTGAGCACTCCCAGCACGGCCCTCTACGCGGTGATTTTTTCCGCCATCTGGAAGGGATTCCCCTTCTCCACCCTGATGTACTTGGCCGGTCTCCAAGGTGTCCCCCCCGAGCTCTACGAGGCCTCGGAAATCGACGGAGCCGGGGATTGGAATCGGTTCCTCCACGTGACACTTCCCTCTATGCGGCCGATCATCACCACCACCCTTCTTTTCACCTTCATCTGGACATTCAACTACTTTGAGCTCATCTACGTCATGACCGGAGGAGGTCCATCGGAAAAAACCCATATCTTCCCCACTTACATCTACGACCTGGCTTTTAAGCGGTTCCGGTTCGGAAATGCTTCCGGTTTTGCGGTGGTTGATTTTCTCTTTCTCCTCATCTTCAGTCTGATCTATGTCCGGCTCAGCACAAAAAGAGGTGGATTAGAATGATGCGGGGAAAAAGACGGGGAATGGTCGTCCTCCATGCGGTTTTTGCCTTTCTCCTGGCCACCTTTGTCCTGTTCCCTTTTGCAGTCATGCTCTCCATGTCCCTGAAAGCTCCAGACGAGCAATTCACCTCCCCCCCCTACCTGATCCCCCACCGACCCACCATGGAAAATTATATCGAGGTATTCGGGCAGGGATCCATGTTCGCCCGTTATTTTTTAAACAGCATTCTGGTGGCTTTCGGAACCACCGTGGTGGTTCTGGGGGTATCAATCTTTTCGTCTTACGGGTACGCCCGTCTCGCTTTCCCGGGAAAGTCTGTTTTATTCACCCTCCTTCTCCTGAGTCAATTGTTTCCACTGGCTGCCATCATTGTTCCCCTCTATCGTATTATGAGTCAGGCTGGCCTGATTGACTCTTTTTTCTCCCTCATTGTGGGATACCTGGCTTTTTCCGTTCCGGTGGGGGTCTGGCTTCTCCGGAGTTTTTTCCTGGGAATTCCCCGGGATTTAGAGGAAGCAGCCGTGATCGATGGTTGTACTCGAATGCAGGCCTTCTGGAAGATCGTGATACCCCTGGCGCGACCCGGGATCGGGGCCACTGCGGCGTATATTCTCTTCATCACCTGGCAGGAGTTCATGTTCGCTCTCACCTTCATCACCACTCAAAACAAGCGAACGCTTCCGGTGGGGATCTTCGACTTTGTGGGACAATACGAAACCAACTGGGGAAACCTGATGGCCGCCTCCATCCTGATCTGCATCCCGGTCTTCATCCTGTTCCTCTTCGTACAGAAACAACTGGTGGGGGGGCTCACGGAAGGAGCAGTGAAAGGATAAAGACGTGGAGTTGGAAAGTTGTTCCCGGTTTTCTGTGGATATCTCTCGAAAAATTGTGGACAGATGGTAATGTGAAAGATTTTTTGGAGATTCATTTTCCAAGTAGTATTCAGAAAGAATAGAAAATAAAGTTATCCACAGCTGTGGAAAACCTGTGGATAACTTGTCAAAGGACTATGGCGTGTGGTTTAATGGGGGGGAGAGAAAAATCTGAAAAATTGTTCCATATTCAGTGCCTCTTCCTTTCAAAATCCCATGAGTACTGAATTTATGGCACTTTCTTCTTCTTCACCAGGAAGCTTTTCCACGTTGTGGATATCCTTGTGAATTACCTTGAACAAATCGGGGTGTGTAATGATGAACACATCGTCAGACCAGCTCCGAGAGCTGTGGACAAAAACACTTGCTCTCTTGGAAAAACAGATGTCTATTCCAGAATACAGTGCCTGGATTGATTCGACCCGGGCAGTATCTTGGGACAGACATCTCCTGATATTGAATGTTCCCTCGGATTTGGCCCGAGAAAAAATAGAACAGAGGTATTTGGAACCCATCCGCTCGACCTTCCAGAAGTCGGCGGGCACAGACATTCCTGATTTACAAATACGGTTGGTGGTGGCACGGGAGACCGAGAATGGAAGCAACAATCACCAGCGGAATTTTTACCACCCGGCGGGAGAGATCGAGAGACCAAACCTCAACCCTCGCTATACCTTTTCCACTTTTGTGGTGGGCAATAGCAACAAGTTTGCCCACGCAGCAGCTGTGGCAGTCGCTGAGAACCCGGCCAAGTCGTACAATCCCCTCTTCATCTACGGGGGGGTCGGTCTGGGAAAAACACACCTCATGCACGCCATTGGCCACCAGGTACTGAAGAAAAACCAGTGGTCTAAGATCGTCTATGCCTCTTCAGAAAAATTCACAAATGAACTCATTAATTCGATTCGTGATGATAAAACAGAAGATTTTCGTCAGAAATTTCGCTACGTCGACGTGCTGATGATTGACGATATCCAGTTTTTAGCCGGGAAAGAGCGGACACAGGAAGAATTTTTCCACACCTTCAACGCCCTCCACGACGCTTTGAAACAGATCGTTCTCACCAGTGATCGTCCCCCCAAGGAGATCCCCACGTTGGAAGACCGGCTCCGTTCCCGTTTCGAGTGGGGACTCCTGGCAGACATTCAACCACCAGATCTGGAAACCCGAATTGCCATCCTGCAGAAGAAAGCGTAGATCGAGGCGGTTAACATCCCGGAGGATGTGATCTTTTTCATCGCCGATCGGATCCGTTCAAACATCCGGGAATTGGAAGGAGCACTGGTGAGAATGAAAGCCTTTTGTACTCTCAACCAGATCAGCCCCAGCGTCGATACCGCAGAGGAGGTCCTCAAAGATATTCTTCCCCGAACCACGGTAAAAAAAATCAGTATCAGTACCATTCAGAAGGTTGTTTCCGAGCACTACTCCATCAAGCCCGGATTCATGCGGGCAAAGAAGAGAACCAAAGAGGTGGTTTTCCCTCGCCAGATCGCCATGTACCTCTCTCGCACCATGACTGATTCTTCACTCCCAGTTATTGGGGAAGAATTTGGGGGCCGCGACCACACCACCATCCTGCACGCCTACGAGAAAATCCGGAAAGATGTCCAAACTAATCCACAGCTTTCCCAGGAAATCGCCGAAATTATTAAAAAAATCAATATCGAAGGAAGATAGAAACAATCTCCTCACAGTGATATCACAGCTTATCCCAAAAAACAGAGGTACCAGGATTGAGTAAACGGGAAACAAAAATACCTTTATCCACAGACTTACCTTACTACTACTACTACTCCTCTTTTTAAATATTTATTAAAAGAGTAGTAGTAGTAGCTGTGGATAACTGAAGGAGTTGGGGGTTATGCAAGCCACAATTGATTTAAAAGAATTGAAAGTAGCTTTGGAAAAAACCATTCGTGGTGTTCCTAATCGAGCCACACTTCCAATTCTCAGTGGAATTCTTATAGAGGCAGATGGTCCGCAAAATATACGGTTCTCCGCGAACGATTTGGAGATGGGAATTGTCACCGGGTGTCCGGCTTCAATAGAAGAGGAAAGCTCCATCGTAGTACCGGGGAAAATATTTTACAATATTGTTCGAAGCCTGAATGGTCAGAAGGTTCTGGTTCGTTCAAATCCGGAAAATATCACCGAGGTCACCTGTGGAAAGAGTTACTACAAGCTCTCGGGCTTTCCGGCCACGGATTTTCCATCTTTCCCTCCTTTTGATCACAGCCGATTTCTGAGTTTCCCCGGGGTTGATTTAAAAGAAGGGGTTAATCAAACCTGTTTTGCGGCATCGAAAGATGAGGCTCGCCCAGCATTGACGGGGGTTCTTTTAGAAATTAAAGAGGGATTCGCTTACCTGGTGGCAACTGATGGACACCGTCTCAGTCTGCGAAAAATTCTGGTTCCTGGTTTTCAGCCAGGACAGGAGATTTACTATATTCTTCCAGCTCGAGTGGCAGTGGAAATCATGCGTTCGATAACCGCGGAAAAGGTGCTAATCTACCCCGGGAATGGAGAGATACTGGTGGAGATGGGAAGTTTTTCCCTTTATTCTCGCCTCATTGAAGGAGAATTTCCCGACTACCAGCAGGTCATGCCCAGTGAATTTCTCACCAAGGTAACAGTCAAACGGGAGCAGTTTATAAGTGTATTAGAAAGGATGTCGCTTGTTGCCCCGCCGGACATGGGTCTCATCCAGATCCACTTTGAGAGGGAGTTTATGACTGTGGTTTGTGAGTCCCCGGAAGTTGGCATTGCCCGGGAAGAAACCGAGGTTTTTGTTGATGGTCAAAATATCGATATTGCATTTAACGTCCGTTTCCTTTTAGACTGTCTTCGGGTCGCCCCCTGGGAAGATGTAACCCTGGGAATCAACGGAGAAGTATCACCAGTTAAAGTCTTTGGAAAAACCGACGAGTTCCAGTCCATCATCATGCCTATAAAGATCCACAAAGGTGAAGAATGATCCATGTATTTTCAAGAAGTGAAGCTGGTCCACTGGCGTAACTTTGAACAG
>JAPLGF010000154.1 GCA_026390275.1 Candidatus Atribacteria bacterium | reverse complement strand
TATCCTTCCCGATATCATGTGCTTCCTGGAGAGAATGAACTATATCTAAAGAACCGGGGACAACCGGAACCCCGGCTTCATGCAGAATCTTTTTAGCTAATAGTTTGTTCTTCATTTTTTTGAGGACATCATCACCGGGACCAATAAAAGCAATCCCATGGGTGCGAAGGGTATTGGCAAAAAAAGTATTTTCCGCCAAAAAACCATATCCGGGGTGGACGGCATCAGCTTTGGTGAGCTCACACGCTTTGATGATCTTTTCCATGTTGAGATACGTCTCCGCCGGTAGATTCCCCCCCAGGGACACCTTTTGATCGACAAAGCGGAGGTGCAGGAGAGAACGGTCCACATCGGAATAAACCCCCACCGTCTTGATGCCCATCTCCCGGCAGGCACGAACCGTTCGCAGTGCGATTTCACCCCGATTGGCGATTAAAATCTTCTCAAACAAACCATTCACCTGCCCTGAAAATGATGTTGAGTTGGTAAGAACTGTGAGTCGTGAGTCGTGTAAAAACGTTGAGTTGGGGAGTTGTTGAGTCGTTGAGTTGGAAAAACCCCCCCGGGAAAGAATATGGAATTGTGGAAATGAGGAATTGGAAAAAACATACCACCATACCCCAAATGACCACCCTCAGGTATCTCTTTACAACTGGATATTCTCTTCCGGATAGAGGATACACTCCCTTTCCTCTTTTTTAACTGGATATATTGCCAATCCCAGCAGACCCACTTTTCCATAGTACATCATAAATACCAGAAGAAATTTACTCAACCCCCACAGGGTGGGGGTGATTCCCGCCGAAAGGCCTACCGTTCCAAAAGCGGAGATCACTTCAAACAATACAAAAACTGGATTGTCGACCTGGTACGAGAGAATGATCATGGTAATAATGGAAACCAGGAAAAAGGGGATCAAGGCCTGGGTTACAGCCCGGAAAACGGTATCGGGAGAAATCCGCCGATGGAAAAGCTCGACCCGGTTTTTCTCTTGCGCCGACCCCTTGATCATTCCGAGCAATATGGCGAAAACTGTAGTCTTGATACCTCCCCCGGTTCCGCCCGGGGAAGCTCCGATAAACATGAGAAACATAGTGAAAAAAAGAGAAATTGGACGCAGGTACCCGTTGTGAATAGTATTAAAACCCGCAGTACGTGGTGTGACTGCCTGGAAGAAACTGGCCAGGACTTTTCCCCCGATCCCGAACCGGCCAATGGTGGCTGGATTGTTCCATTCAAAAAGAAGGAAACCCACCGTCCCAATGATCAGGAGAAAAAGGGTCACCCGCAATACAACTTTCCCGTGAAGAGAGGTGATCCGTTTTTTCTCTAAAAAACTCCGGATGATCATAAAACCAATCCCGCCGAAAATGATGAGAAAACAAATCGTCAGGCTGACAATGGGATCCAGGGCATAGTTTTCCAGGTTATTAGGGAAAACAGAAAAACCCGCATTGCAGAAGGCAGAAATACCGTGGAAAAAGGCAAAATACAGGGCTTTGATGGGAGGAAGATCTTTCAAAAAACCAACGAAGAGTAAAATCACCCCGATGCCTTCGATAGCAAAAGTATACTTAAGAACACCCAGGGTAAACCGAACCACCCCTCCCGGCGTTTCTAAGCTGAACGATTCCTTGAGCGCCAGACGATCCCGGTATTCGATACGGCGATGAAGGGCAATGGCAATAAGAGTGGTCAGCGTCATATACCCCAACCCCCCACCCTGAATGAGGAGAAGGATCACGAGTTGACCCCAAAACGAATAGAAGGTGGCGGTATCAACCACGGTGAGGCCCGTGACACAGATGGCGGAAGTGGAGGTAAAAAGGGCATCGATGAAGGTCAGGTGATTCCCGGAGGTCACCATTCCGGGGAGGAGAAGCATAAAAGACCCCAGAAGAATGAAGGCGATGTAACCGAGCAGGATGAGCTGCGCTGGTCGAAGCATAAAATGTCGTTCATTATCAAACCAACCAAAGGCTGCTGTGTATTGTCTTTCATCCTTCGTTTTAACCATAGTTTTCCATTATACCTCTCTTTTAAAAAAAATTCATTTTGACACCAAGAAAGAAGATGCTCAGAAAAAACAATTTGATCACCATACTTGCCACTGGAAAAAACATCGGTTATAATAGAACAATCAGGTTAGTTCCTGACCTGGTTATTTTGTTTTTTTAGCTTATTGAATTAATTTAAATTAAATCTTACACCATAGGCTGATAGGTAGATGGATATCGACCAGTTCCCGGGAAAAATCATCAATATCTCAGACTCCAAGATATTCCGTTTTGTCAAACGGCTGGGTTATGCTGCTGTTGTCATCGTTCTGGGTCTCTATCTTTTGACCGGCCTCTATGTGGTGGGGCCGGACGAAGTCGGCATCGTGAGGCTCTTTGGTGAATTTGTCCGCCAGGTTCCCCCCGGGATTCATTACCATTTCCCCTACCCCTTTGAAACGGTCACCAGGCCGAAAATCACCGAAGTCAGGCGGGTAGAAATCGGTTTTCGTACCGTTAACCCCGGACCGTACCAGAGCTATCAATACTACCCGGAAGAATCCCTCATGCTGACTGGCGACGAAAATATTGTAAATTGCCAGTATACCGTGCAGTATCGTATCAGCGATCCGTACAAGTTTCTTTTCAAAGTGAAAGATGTCGATAGTGCGGTGAAAAAAGCATCGGAGTCGGCTTTACGGGAAATCGTGGGCAAACAGCAAATTGACGAGGTTCTCACCTCGGGGAAAACCAAAATCCAGGACGAAACCAGGGATCTCCTGCAATCGATTCTCGATCGTTACCAATCGGGAGCCCAGATCATTGCCGTACAGCTCCAGGATGTTCAACCTCCGGAAAGTGTTATTTCCGCGTTCAAGGATGTCGCCAGCGCCCGGGAAGATAAAGTACGTTTCGTCAACGAGGCCGATGGGTACCGGAGCGAAATCATTCCGGCCGCCCGGGGACAAGCCGAGCAAATCATTAAAGAAGCCGAAGCGTTCAAGGGACAGGTCGTCCGCCAGGCCGAAGGGGAAACAGCTCGTTTCACCAGCGTACTGAGGGAATATTCACTGAATCAGGACATTACCCGGAAAAGACTGTATTTGGAAACCATGCAAAAGATACTTCCTCTGGTACAGAAGTATGTCTTTGACAGTGCCACTTCTTCGCAGGATATCCTGAAAATCCTCCCCCTGACGAAAAAAGATGGGAGCGTCACCCCCCCATGAATAAAACAGTTCTTACAAAAATTTTCATTGTCATCATCATCCTAATTTTGGTCGCCATCATCAAACCCTGGTACACCCTCGATGAGACCGAACAGGGAGTCATTCTCCAGTTTGGGAAACCGATTTCCGTGGTCCCCAAGAGTGGTTTCCACCTGAAGCTCCCCTATCCGCTTCAGGTGGTCTATACCTTTGAAAAAAGAATCCTTGATTATGACTCCCCTCCAGAAGAAGTGATCACCCAGGATAAAAAGACCCTGGTGATCGATAACTATGTACGCTGGAGTATTGTCGATCCTCTCCGCTTCCTCCAAACAGTGGTTAGCGAGTCGGGTGCCCTCTCCCGAATCGATGACATCGTTTATTCCGAGCTGCGGTCCGAGATCGGAAAAATCGCTCTCTTTGACCTGGTTTCCAAAGAAAGAAGAAAGGTCATGGATGTGGTCACGAAAAATTCCAATCAAAAAGCCCTGGCATTTGGCATTCAGATTGTTGATGTCGGAATCAAACGGGCCGATCTTCCCCAGCAAAACGAAGAAGCGGTCTTTCAGCGGATGAAGACTGAACGGGAGAGACAGGCCAAGCAATATCGCTCCGAAGGACAGGAAGAAGCCATCAAGCTGAAGGCCGAAACCAACAAAGAGAAAACCCTCATCCTGGCAGAAGCGGACAAGCAGGCCAAGATCCTTCGGGGAGAAGGAGAGGCACAGGCTCTCCGCATTTATGCGGGAGCGTATAAACAGAATCCGGAATTTTACACCTTCCTGAAAACACTGGAGACGTATCAAAGTTCGTTTACTGACAAAGATGTCCTGGTTCTGACCCCGGAATCGGAGTTCCTCCGATATCTGAGACAATCCCAGCAGGAGAATCCCCCTCCCACCTCTGCTTCTCAATAAGGGATGAGGAATGATCCCGGTAACCCCCGCCTCATTTCGCCTGATCTACCGGAACTGAGGGTTCCCCGGGATGAAAGAGTTTCCTCAGAGCTGTTTTTCTTCCACCGCCTCGATCGTTTTAATCACCAACGGGAGAAAGGTAAAAGCCGGTCCTCCTCCCATGACCACTCCCACCGCGGCTGCTTCGAGCACTTCTTCCCGGCTGGCACCGGCTTTGAGAGCTCCTCTGGTGTGTAACATGATACAATTTTCACAGTGAATAGCAACTCCAATTCCCAAGGTAATGAGTTCTTTTATCTTCGGATCCAATACTCCCTCCGACATAATCTGCCGATAGAAACGATTGAATCCCTCCAGAGTAGCCGGTGCTTCTTCTTTTAGTTTTTTCAGCTGCTCCCGATATTCTGGAAAAAATTCCCCTGGTTGAGTTGACATGGTGTCCCTCCTCAGCAAAGATAATCCAACCATTCCTCATAGGCTTTCTCTTCACCCCGAACCACCCGGAAAAAGGTCTGCTGGAGCTGGCGAGTGATGGGCCCGGGTTTCCCGTTTCCGACCTTACGTCCGTCAATTTCCACCACCGGGGTGATTTCGGCCGCGGTCCCGGTAAAGAACACCTCGTCGGCAACATACAGGTCATCCCGCGTACAGAGCGTCTCCCGCACATCATAATCCGCATCCAGAGCCAGACGCATCACGGTATCGCGGGTGATCCCTAAAAGAATGGAATAGGGGTGAGGAGTAATAATGACCCCGTTTTTGACACAGAAAATGTTCTCACCACTCCCTTCCGAGACGAATCCATGCATATCCAGGAGGATGGCTTCATCATATCCCAGTTCTTTGGCTTCCATTTTGGCCAGGGCAGAATTCAAGTAATTGGCGCTGGTCTTGGCGTGGGGAGAGCTGGCATTCACAGAATTTCGGGTATAAGAGGATATTTTTGCCCGGATTCCATGCTCGATTCCCTTTTCCCCCATGTAGGCACCCCATTTCCAGGCGGCAATGATCGCCATCACTTCGCAACCAGTGGGATCAACTCCCATTTCTCCATATCCCCGGTATACCAGCGGTCGTACATAACATTCATCGACTTTATTAGCCAGGATGGTATCCAGAACCGCACGATGAATTTCTTTCTGGGAGTAAGGAATATCCATCTTGATGATACGCGCCGAATCAAACAGTCTTTGTACATGTTCTTTCAGTCGAAAAGCAGCCGGTCCATTGACGGTTTTATAACAGCGTAACCCTTCAAAAATCGCCGTCCCATAATGGAGAGCATGGGTGAGAACATGAGTCGTGGCTGCCTTCCAATCAACGATTTCTCCATTCATCCAGATTGATAACAATTCCTGCATTGAACACACTCCCAATCATTTTGTCTTTGTTTGGTATTGTATCTCACATTCACCACAAATGTTAGCCAGCAAATTAAATCCTCTAAATTTGGTATAGAATTAAATTGAAGTAACAAATCTCCTTTCATCAAGATTTTTAAATGAGGCATCATGGCCACTTCTCTTTTGCATTGTTGTTTTATTCTTGTGTCAATGTTCTATGAAAATGTCACCCCCCTCACTTTGAGAAAGATATAAAAAATGAGCGGTCTTTTCTCAAAAAGATTCTTATCAGAGGGATCGTTATTGTCTCTGTGGTGGAGTGTGGTGAATGAATAGTGAAATTGCCCCTGCTCATCGAGTTTCAAAAAAGAAGAGAGGATCGAACGACATCAATACCTTCCATTCCCTCTTTGTTTTATTTTCCCATTTTATGTTCTCAATGTATTATCATAGAAAACGAACCAGTGAATTTCATGAAAAGGGTGATATCCGTATGTGTGGCATCATTGGCTATGTTGGAGAAAAAGTTGCAATGCCTGTGTTGTTAGATGGATTGAAGCGCTTAGAATATCGAGGCTATGATTCGGCAGGAATTGCGGTGGTGGAAGATGGGTGTATGGTTACTTTCCGGAGAACAGGGAAGATTGCCGGACTGGAAGCGCTGTGCCAGGAAAACCCGACGTTATCACGATGGGGAATCGGACATACTCGCTGGGCAACCCATGGGGTACCTTCTGAAAAGAAAGCTCATCCCCATCTGGATTGTCGACAACGGATTGCAGTAGTTCACAATGGTATCATTGAAAACTATCGGCAGTTGCGGAAAGAGCTTGAAGACATCGGACATGTGTTTTTGTCCGAGACCGATAGTGAGGTGGTCGCCCATCTCCTGGAAGGAGGAGGCGCTCCTCTTCAGCGAATTCAAAAGACCGTGATAAAGCTTCAGGGTTCCTATGCTTTATGTATCCTATTTCAAGAAGAGCCGGATACCCTCTATGGGGTAAGGATGTTCAATCCTTTGGTGTTGGGGGTAGGTGAGAATGAGAATTTTCTGGCTTCGGACATCCCGGCATTTTTGGACAAAACCCGGAAGGTGGTTTTTCTGGATGATGGCGATATTACCCGGATCACTCCCAACTCCTGGGAAATTGTTGATTTTTACGGAAAGCAGAAGACCCAGGCAACGGTCGTTCAAATTCCCTGGGACCCACTGACTGCTGAAAAGGGCGGATACAAACATTTTATGCTCAAAGAGATCCATGAACAGCCCCAGGCGTTGGAGGATACTTTACTGGGACGGTGGGATTTGGTTAATGGACGGGTACGATTTGATGAACTCGAAGGTTTTGCCCTTGGTACGGTGGAGCGGATCGTTATCATCGCCTGTGGGACCGCCTGCCATGCCGGGATGATTGGAAAGTATATGATCGAACAACTGGCCAGGGTTCCGGTGGAAGTTGATTACGCGTCTGAATTTCGCTACCGTGACCCGTTGATTGATGAGAAAACCTTGGTTCTCTGCATCTCCCAATCCGGAGAAACCGCCGATACCCTGGCGGCTGCTCGCCTGGCGAGGGAAAGACAAGCTATGGTCCTTTCGATCTGTAATGGAATGGGGACGACTCTAACCCGGATTTCAGACCGTACTCTTTATACCAGGGCTGGAGTGGAAATTGGAGTGGCTTCCACCAAAGCCTTTAGCTGTCAACTGGCGGTCTTGTTCTTGCTGTCTCTCTATTTAGCCCAACAGCGAACGACCATTGGGAACCAGCTACTTTCCACCCATATTCAATCTCTTCTTGCCCTTCCCCGCCAAATGAACGATCTGCTCAAAAACTCGGCAACTATTCACGAGCTCGCTCGCCAGTATTATCTTTATCACGACTTCCTCTATTTGGGGCGGGGAGTATGTTATCCACTTGCTCTGGAAGGGGCATTGAAACTCAAAGAAGTCTCCTACCTCCATGCGGAAGGGTTGAGTGCTGGAGAAATGAAGCACGGACCCATCGCCCTCATCGAACCCGATGTGATCAGCGTGGTCCTCCTGGGGAAGGGAATAGCCGGTGCCAAAACACTGGGAAACATCGAAGAAATCAAAGCCAGAAAAGGGAAGGTTATTGTCGTTTCACATCCGGATCACTGGGGAGAGATCCCCCTCGTCGAACAGGTTATAACCATCACCGATACCAACAAGTATCTTGTTCCCCTTTTGATGATCATTCCTCTGCAGCTCTTTGCCTATTACGTTGCCTTGGAAAAAGGATCCGATGTCGATCAGCCAAGAAATTTAGCTAAAAGCGTAACAGTGGAGTGATTGTGGATGAAACCCACCGGGTCATTTTCCTCCGGAAGTTTCTCTTTATCCTTCAGGTAGTTGAGATAGAAGTTCATCTGCCCAGCGTTGGCGTGACTGAATTCACCGATTTTTAATAACTTCGGGTAAGGTTCTAAAAGTACTTTCTTTTGGAATCGGAAAAGTATGGGGCGTATCAGTGAATTCTGCAGACACTGTCTGCAGAATTGGATAAAGGAGATAAAAAGATCAGTGAACTGATGGCATGGATGAGTTGTCTCACCCTTTCTTTTCCGAGTCCACGCCCATCAACCGCGTGATAGGAAGCCCGTAGAGCCCCTCTATTTTTCGAGGAAGGGGGAGGGAAACCTCCATCCGAATCAAAATCAGGGGCTTATTGGGCATGTGACGTACTCCCACCACCTACGCTAACGCTTAGAGGTGGGGGCTTCTTGGGATGTACCGGCAGAGCCGATATGATTACCGAGCTATCCCCGTTCGCCCAACGGTTCTCTGCAAAAGACTATACCATGGCGATATTTAGAAGTCGAACGGCAATTCATCCCCCACCTAAAAGGTGGGAGACTTCTTGCCGTACCGGTTAAATAGGGTGTTTATGAAATTTTTCTTACGGCTTT
>JAPLGF010000103.1 GCA_026390275.1 Candidatus Atribacteria bacterium | reverse complement strand
AATCTTTTCATCAAATTCTTTGGGGTAATCGATCAACGAAAACTTATGACCTTTATCACCAGTCAGAAACGTATTGTTGGAAAAGTTCATCGGATAGAGCGGGGCTCCCCCATGCCTGGTGATGGTAACCTCAAAGACCAGATAATGACTCATTTTTTCGCGCTGGATGAAGTCCAGATGATAAGCGGTTTCCTCATCGGCGGAAAGAAGATTTTCTTTCCCATATTTTGCCACCCAGGCCTGAACCAGCTCTGGGTTCCAAAGGACTGCCCGGACGGAAAAAGCATCCCCAATATCAGCCGTACGGGTCCATTTTTTCAAAGTAGCTTTATAAATTTTGTCGTAGTCCGGGGGATTCGCTGCCCATCCCCCGGATATCAGGCCGAGAACGCCGAGAAGACAGATTAAAAGAAGGAGAGAAAGGGTTGTCCGTTTTTTCATGATATTAAAAACCTCCATCCTCATAGGGTTTGATTTCCACATCGACTCCTGGAGCTTGCTCAAAATTTTCATTTTTTCCGGAATTCGGTTTTACTGTAGGAGTAGGACTAATATTTTCCGGTGTTCCGGTATCGTTACCATTCCAATCCTCCAGGGGTTTAACCACCACATCGACTTCCGGGATCTCGCTCTCTTTTGAAGGTCCAACATTCGATACGTTTTGCTTTTGTTCCGGAGGGGAGGTTTCCGGTGGTTCGGGAGGGGCGGTCAGGTCTTCCGGGTTTTGAGCTGGTGGCTGGAGGCCGTTCCCCGATGGCTGAAAGGCAATGGAGGTGGCAATGGGACCGGAAACCGTGAGTTCCTGCCCGGTCTCGATAAAGAGAGGGCTCCCGGCTTCTACTTTCGCTGGTTCGCCTCTGACGAAGAAACCAGCCACCGCCCCAATCGGGCCCAGGACAATCAGCCCGGCAACGCTGGCTCCCACGGCAAAGGCGACTGATTTATTTTGTTTGATTGATTTATCCCCCAGGGTAAGAGGAATCGGGGTCCCATCAATGCTATAGAATGATCCGAAGTCAATCCGGATGCGTCCGGGCTTTCCAAAATTCCCCAGCCGGCGGATACTGCTGATTTTACCTTCTCCCGAGGTTCCGGCGGGAGCAATCAGGACATCATTGAACTTGAAGTCTTCTGTCAAGGAATAAGGGACTGGATCGCCAACGTTGTTCTTTTCTGAGTTCAACTCGGTTTGAATGGTGACCTTCACCAGGGTATGGGCGGGAATGGTGACCTGGAATGCCCTGGTTTTGTTGGGATCAACCACGGTTTTGAAGAGTCGATCCACCCGGACACCGATGGATTCGTTGCTTTTCATGCCGAAAATGAGGTTTTCAAATTCTTCTAATTCAGCGGTGAGAATGCCCTTGACGGAGGTCTGGATGTTGAGGGAGAGGCGAATGGCTTTGGTTTTGAAAGCGAGGGAGGGCTCTTCCGGTGTTCCGGCGAGAATAAAGGTTTTCAGGGTGTTGACTCTTTCCATCAAGGTGCCAGAAAGAGTGTCACCGATGAGATCTTTTTCCAATTTCTCGGTTCGATTGAGGACACTTCCACTCTGGGGTACCCCATAGAGAATCTGTTCCATTTCTTCCAGGTCATTCACCAAAGGTGAGACGACGGTTTCCTGGGCGAAAGCGGGTAAAACCAGAGTGACAATCAAAACGAGAACTCCGATGAATATGACGGAATCCTTTTTCATAGTTTTCACTCCTTCATAATACTACTCTTTATTATACTGCAATCTTCTCGTTTCTGGGGTATTTTTCCCCGAAAATTCTGTGAACGGGGAACTGATGACTTAGCTTTCATTATACCATTCTCTGAACCGGTCAGAAGGTCCCGGGAGTATGGTATGATACCGGAAAGAAAAATGGGTGATCAGGTTCCGTAAAGGATGAGAGGTTGATGGAGAAAAGCGTCACTACATTAAAGAAAAGAATCAAAAGACGTGTGCTCTTCC
>JAPLGF010000014.1 GCA_026390275.1 Candidatus Atribacteria bacterium | reverse complement strand
ATATCCGCGACATCACCGAACGTAAACGGGCAGAAGAAGCATTGAGAGAGAATGAATCATATCTCAAATCCATCCTCCACAGTTCACCGGTCCTGCAGTTTGTACTGGATAAAAATCACCGGGTCGTCTCCTGGAATAGGGCAATCGAAAAATACAGCGGCATAAAAGAAGCGGAAGTATTGGGTACCAGAGACCAGTGGAAGGCGTTCTACGATGCGGAACGACCTGTGCTCGCTGATCTCATAGTAGATGAGGCAGTAGAGAAGCTTCCGGAATTATACCCGGGAAAATTCAATAAATCCCCGTTCGTCGAAGGAGCCTATGAAGTTACTGATTTCTTCCCCAAAATGGGAACACGCGGGGTATGGTTGCATTTCACCACCGCCCCGATTCGGGATGTCAAGGGTGCAATTATCGGGGCCGTGGAAACACTGGAAGATATTACGGAACGCAAGCGGGCGGAGGAAGAGGTGAAACGGATCCATCATAATTATGAGACATTTTTTAACACCATTGATGAGTTCCTCTTTGTGCTTGATGAGGAGGGCCGCATACTCCACACCAACGAAACGGTCATCCGGCGGTTCGGATACACAAGAGAAGAGCTCATCGGTCAACCAGTACTGATGCTGCATCCACCGGAACTCAGGAATGAATCGAAGCGCATCATGCAGGAATTAGTGGCAGGAACGATGGATTTCTGCCCGCTGCCGGTGATGACTAAAGACGGTCACCTGATCACGGTGGAGAGCCTGGTCACAAAGTGTGAATGGGACGGGAAACCCGTACTGTTCGGGGTCTGCAAGGACATTTCAGAGATCAGACTCTGAAAAGAAATTTTCCGTGGCATCCATTCCAGTGCGGTTCTTATGACTGTCTCAACAAAACAGGATGATAACTGAGATCAGCTATCGCTGTGCTCGCACTTGCCTCATTATCTTATCATTTCCCATCGATTGCTTCTTTTTTACCATCTTCTCCGGAAAAATGACCCTCATATTCGTGTTCTGTCAGGTTTTATGGGATCCGGATGGGGTAAAATAAGGGGCAAAATACAGCTCGATTTAAGGGCCTTTGGCGGGCTTTTGAAGAGGCGAAATTCTGCCGCATTTTGGCAAACAGAACGAGAATAGAGCGTATTCTCCACACGAATAGAAAAAAGGAGTTTTATGGGGTTTTTCGTATACTAAGTAAGAATAGAGGTGAGAAATGGAGCACGGATTGGGCATTTTTCCCTCCCACCAATTAGAATGCTAAAAAAAGGGTAGTTACCGGGGGTGAATCCAGCAGGGCAGGGAAGATTGCCTCTCTCATCGTGTCATTCACTTTCCGGAGCTGCCCCTAAAGTCGAGTAACAGATCCATCCCATTCAGGAAAGGATGAAATGTCCCTGAAAAATAATTTAACTCAAGTGAACGGACTCTCGTATAAAAAACCTATTCCGGATCACACCTTCATTTTTTGGATAACAAGATTTGCCGCATGCTCACCGGAGAGGAGCATCCCGCCAAATACCGCGCCCATGCGGCTCTCTCCCCCGACAGCATTTGCTGCCATACCGGCAACAACCAGGCCGGGGAAAACCTCCTTGGTATGCTGGAGGATACGGGATTCGGCACGGTCGGCCCACATGAAACTCTCACCTTTCACTTGGAGATTCCCTCCCTTCTTCTCCACAAGCCTGGCGACGACCGAGTCGTGACCGGTAGCATCGACCGTATACCTGCAACCCATGACAAGGGGATCGACATGGAGTTTTCCCATTTCCACAGCAGTCCAGTTGATCACGAGC
>JAPLGF010000029.1 GCA_026390275.1 Candidatus Atribacteria bacterium | reverse complement strand
TTGTGTCGTACTGGGAGCAGGGGGAGCGGCAAAAGCGGTACTCTATGTTTTATTTCAGAAAAAAGTGAAACACATCACCCTGGTGAATCGAACACCGAACCGGTTGTTCCCGGTGAAAGAATGGTTCCAAAAATCATTTCGAGCCCATCTGGATATCGAAAATTGGGAAAATTTTCAAAATGGGTCTTCGGATTTTATCGATTCTGCCGATATAATAATCAACACCACCAGTTTGGGGCTCCGGGGAGAAGAGGTTTCTCTTCCCTGGGGTAATCTCCGGAAGTGTGAATGGGTCATTGATGTCGTCTATCATCCTGGAGGAACCCCTCTGGTGAATGAGGCACAGCGGTGTGGCATACCAGCTTTTGATGGAAAGACGATGCTCCTGTACCAGGGGGCAGAGAGTTTTTTCCTCTTCACCGGTCAGAAGGCACCTGTTTCAGTGATGGAAGAAGCAATGAATCAGGCCATCACCTTGAAAATACCTTGAAACTTACCATGAGCAAGAGGGGTACGGTATGGAACTGAGTCTTCTCAATTCAAGAAAACTGGGAGAGATTTTCCTTGCCAAACATATCATTACTTTTGATCAATTAAAAGGTGCCATTGAGATACAGAAAAAAACCGGAGAGAAGCTGGGAGAGATTTTGAGAACCCAGGGTTTCGTTGATGAGAAAGATCTCTACCAGGCGCTGGCCGAGCAGCTCGGTGTCCTCTATATTGACGCTGATTCCTATGTTGTCGATCCCAAGGCGGTAGTAAAACTTCCGGAAAAATTCTGTCGGCAGAATCGGGTGGTAGCGGTCAATGAAGAAAGCAGTTTCTTAGTTCTCGCCATGGTCAATCCCGTCGATATCATGACCATCGATCGAGCCCGCATCATGACCAAGAAAGATATCCATCCGGCGATTGCCCCTCCCGATGTCATCGAGAACATCATCAACTCCTATTTAGGGCAAGGCGTTTATACGGTTGATGAGGTTTTGAAAGAAGCGGAAGAGGAAGAGGGAATGCTCTTCCTCGATGATTCCGAAGAGATCAGGATCGAACAACTCAAAGCCATGGGAGAAGAGGCCCCCATTATCCGGGTGGTCAACATGATCGTCCTCCAGGCGATAAAGGGGGGAGCCAGCGATATTCATATTGAGCCGCATGAAGATCGGGTGAGGATCCGCTACCGCATCGATGGAATCCTGCAGGATTCCACCACCACCTCCATCAAAATTCATGCCTCTTTGATCTCCCGCATTAAAATTCTTTCTCGCATGAACATCGCAGAACGGAGACTCCCCCAAGATGGCCGTTTCCAGGTCACTGTTGAAAACCGGACCATCGATTTCCGGGTTTCCTCTCTTCCCACCGTTTTCGGAGAAAAAATAGTTATGCGAATTCTCGATAAGTCCGGTTTGCTCCTGAGTCTGGATCGCCTGGGATTTGAACCGGACGGTTTAAAAATTTTTTACCAGATGATCGAACGCCCCTACGGAATGATACTCCTCACCGGTCCTACCGGGAGTGGAAAAACCACCACCCTGTATTCCGCCTTGAACTATGTGAATAAGCCGGATTTAAACATTGTTACCATCGAAGACCCGGTAGAATACATGTTAGACGGAATCAACCAGGTGCAGGTCAAGCCCAAAATCGATCTGACGTTTGCCAATGCTCTCCGCTCCATCATGCGGCAGGATCCTGATATCATTATGGTGGGAGAAATCCGGGACCGGGAAACCGCTGAAATCGCCATTCACGCCGCCCTGACCGGACATTTGGTCTTTTCCACCTTGCATACCAATACCGCTGCCGGTGCCGTGACCCGGTTACAGGAAATGGGAGTCCCCTCCTATCTCATTTCTTCTGCTGTGGTGGGAGTGGTGGCCCAGCGATTGGTGAGAAAGATCTGTGAGTTCTGTCGGACCACGTGGGAAGTGAAAGGGGATGTGGCACGGGATCTTACCGATGGGAAGGAAGATCACGTCATTCTTCAGAAGGGGAAAGGATGTCCCCGGTGTACCTCTGGTTACCGGGGGCGAGTGGCCTGTAATGAGATATTCTCTCTGGATGCTGATATCCGCGATCTCATTCTCAAGCAGGCGACTGAACGGGAGCTCAACGAATCGGCACGGGCCAAGGGGATGAAAACGCTCCGGGAAAATGCCGCCCGGAAAGTCTTAGCCGGCGTGACCACGCTGGAGGAAATGTATCGGGTGACCACCAATCTCTGATCTCCCCTGGAAAGACCGTAACCAGTGACCGGTGACCGGTGAAAAAAAGGACAATAGGTGGTTTTCATCTCTTGCTGGGGTCAGAAACTACCATGATGGTCTTTTCCCAAAAGATGTATTATTATTTGTATTAATAAGTTTCGTTCATCGATGATACTATTAATACTGATTTCTTTTTCCTGGAGGTTTTCCGGATTGAATTGGGATGTGGAAGCACTTTTACGGGAAGTGGTAGAAAGAAGAGCATCAGATCTGCACTTAACGACTGGTCTGCCGCCGATGATGCGGGTCGATGGCGAGCTCCAGGTGTCTGATTATCCGGTATTACGTCCGGAAGATACCGAATTTATTGCTAAGGTCATTGTGAGTGATGGTGGACGGTGGAAACAATTTCTGGAAAACCATGAGCTCGATTTATCCTATGGACTGGCCCAGGCCGGGCGATTCCGAGTGAACATTTATCAGCAACGTGGTTCCTATGGCCTGGCCATCCGGGCTCTCAGTTATAACATTCCGTCAATGGAAGACCTCGGTCTCCCCCAAGATATTATTCAAAAGCTGGGCCCTGGTTCATGTCCTCCGTCAGGACCCCGATGTCATTATGGTGGGAGAAATGAGAAACTTAGAAACCGTTGCCATCGCTCTTACCGCCGCGGAAACCGGGCATCTCGTTCTGGCCACCCTTCACACCAATAATGCCCCGCAAACCGTAGACCGGATCGTGGATATTTTTCCACCTTATCAGCAGCAACAGGTACGAATCCAGCTGGCGGGAGCAATTCAGGGCATTGTGAGCCAGCAGCTTCTTCCCCGAGCCAGTGGCAAAGGGCGGATTCCTGCCATTGAAATCATGCTGGCCAGCAACGCCATCCGGAACCTGATCCGAGAAGGGAAGAGCCACCAGATTTATAGTGTGATGCAGACCTCGCTGGCGGAGGGCATGATCACTATGGACCGGGCCCTTTTTGACCTTTACCGGAAAGGGCTGGTAAACTGGGAAAGTGTTTTAGGTCGAGCTATCGATCAAAAGGAATTTGTGTTCTGGAGGAACCGGAGCTGAGATGACCACCTATGCCTATAAAGTCCGGGATGCCACCGGTCGATTCAATGAGGGGAAAATCGATTCCCAAAGTGAGCGGGAAGCAGTTATGGCTTTGAAGGAGCGGGGATACTACATCACCTCTATTACCGAAGATCGGGTTATTTCTGTCAAAAAAGAGTTGTCCTTCCTTTCCACTGCCAAATCCAAAAACGTGGGCCTACGTGATTTAGCCCTCTTCTGCCGGGGTCTTTCCACCATGCTGGAGGCCGGTGTCCCCCTCCTCTCCGCTCTTCAGAGCATGGCCAGTCAATCGTCCAATCCCGGTTTAACGCTGGTTATTCAGAACATGACAGAAAAGATCGAACGGGGCTATTCCTTTTCCCAATCACTCAATGAGCATCCCAAGGTCTTCAACCGGGTTTTCCAGGGGATGATCCAGTCTGGTGAAGCCGGGGGAAATCTGGACTGGGCCCTGGGACGATTAGCGGACTACTTGGAATGGGAAAAAGATCTGCGGGATAAAGTCCAATCCGCCACCTATTACCCCATGATTCTGATCATCGCCATGGTAGCCGCCTCCTTTTTCATGGTCTATTTTGTTTTTCCACAGTTCCTGTTGCTTTTTGAGAGTTTTAATATTGAACTTCCCTTCATCACCAAACTTTTAATGGAAGTCATCAGATTTATGAACGCCTTCTGGTATCTGGTCTATGGGGGACTCATCCTGGCGGTGATTGGTTTTTATATGTATGTTACTTCGGAAAAGGGGAAAAAGTGGTGGGACCAGAAAAAGCACCATCTACCTCTCTTTGGTGAATTATTCCGCAAGTTAGTGGTCTCCCGTTTCTGCTGGATTATGAATGGTCTGCTCAAAAGCGGTATGCCCATGGTCCAGGCATTGGAAACGGTGTCCACTGCGGTGGGAGATTATTATGTCCGTGATATTATTTTAGAAATTGCCGATAAGATACGAAGAGGGAGAAATCTCTCCCAGAGTGTGCGAGAGTACGACTTCTTTCCCCCCATCGTCACCCAGATGGTCAGTGTGGGGGAAGAAGCTGGAAACTTAGAACTCACCCTGGGGAAACTGACTGAGCTCTACGACAAAGAGATTGGCGTTTTCGTGGGGCGAATCTCCACCGTCATCGAACCAGTTCTCACCGTCATCATCGGTGCCGGCGTCCTCATTTTAGCTTTAGCGTTTTTCCTCCCCATTTTTGAAATGGCATCCAAGGGGATGGGAGGAGGATGATCAAGTTCTATAAATATTATTTATCAGGATTGCCGGGTAAAGTTTTGGTGAATTCCGTCGATGATTCATTGTAAGAATACCGAATAGAAAATGGAGGTGTAAAGAAAATGTGGTCGATCATCAGAAAGAAACAGAATAAAAAAGGAGAAGAGGGCTTCACCCTCATTGAATTGATCGTGGTCATCGCGATATTGGGGTTCTTGCTGGCAATCGCAATACCGAGATACACCACAGCAAGAATAAAGGCTGCACAAAATGCCACTCAAGCCAACTTGAAAATCTTGCTGGTACCGCTGGTACTGGTACAGCGCTTAGTTGGTAATAATAGAGGTAGATTTATTCATTTTATACCCTCATCTTACATAAAGATGAGGGTATTTTATTGATAAAATGATGCTTTTTACTAATATAATATTTGTTTTTTCTCTTATTGTCATTGGAATATATGATTATAAAAATTATGTAATTCCAAACAAACTAGTTATTGTTGTTTTAAATATTGGAATTATACATTATGTATTTAATTATTTTGATTTTAAGTTTATTACTGGTTTAATTACTAGCTTTTCAATTTATCTCATTCTTTATTTTTTATTCCCCAAAGGTATCGGTTTCGGGGATGTCAAGCTGGCCGGTGCCATCGGTTTGTTCCTGGGTTTCAAACTCACAATATTAGCAATTCTGCTTTCCTTCTTCAGTGGTGCCATTGTTGGTCTGCTTCTCATTGCCCTCCATAAAAAGTCGATGAAAGATCCCATACCATTTGGGCCTTTTCTCGCCTTGGGAGCGATTGCCTCTTTATTTTTTGGTGAATCTATTATAAACTGGTACCTGGGTTTATATTTCTAAAACGGTTCAATTACTCAATACTCTCTATTTAGAGAAGGATTTGTGGAAAGATCTCCCTTCACCAAAAGATATCTTCCAATAGTTACAACGAGAAGAACAATGCCCATACTTGTTCTTCAGAGCGGTTTTACCCTCATTGAAATCATTATTGTGATCTCGTTAATTTCCCTTCTCCTTTTTTTCTCGTTCACTCTTTATGAAATTCCGGAGGGAGTGGTTTTATATAGAGCTAATTTTATAGAAAATAATATCCTCTATTTTTATCCTACCGGGACCCCCTCCAGTGGGGGAACCATCACGCTCCGGGTCAAAGACCGCCTGAAATACGTGATCATCACCCCGGTTACCGGGCGGGTACGGATCAGCGATACCCTTTAATCCCAAAAAATAGAAAATTTCTGAAAAGGAGGAAAATGTGGTCTTTGGAAGAAATATTGTTTGTAATACGTACAAAAATAGAAAAAATAATATCGGGAAGGAAAAATACCAGGGGGGTATCCCATCTCTGGATGATGGGAGTTTCAATTCCGGATTCGCCCTGGTGGGAACTCTGATTGCCGGGGTATGTCTCGCGCTTTTTCTATTGGTTGCTCATCAGGGGTTGACGATGATGCGAACCATTCAGAACAAATCGGCTTTGCAGAGGAGAGCAGCGGTAGAAGTCATCAATGCCATTGAATCCATGAAGATCAGCAAGAAATTTTATGATTTCAATGGAGTGATTATCCAAAAAGATGATCTCAAAATCTGCTACGAGGTGAGCAAATTTGCGCCGAAAGTATGTCAAATTAGAGTTATTGCAAAAGATGTCGGTCAAAGAGAAATTGTCTCCTTTGAAACCCTGGCAGAAGAATAAGGGTTTTACCTTGATTGAAACAGTTATGGCATTTACTCTGTATACCATATTGGTAGTGGCGATTTTGGGTTTTATCACCAGTTATACTAAAACCTGTGAAGCCATTATGGTATCCATGGAAAGGGAAGAGACCCTGTTTGCGGTGGTCAATGAAGTGATGTGCCTGGTGAAGTATGGACTTCCCACCGGAGTTACGCCAGATGGTCATAAACTCACGGTTTCCATGAGGAAGGGATCGATTCAGCTGTATCCCAGTGAATCCAGTCTTCTGCTACGGAATAAAGGGGCATCGAATCCCATTGCCGAACACTGTCTTCCCCAAAAAACAATATTTCAGTTGACCGGGGAGGGAAAGGGAAATCATGATGTTGATGCGACTTTATCCTTCAGTTTTCATGCTCAAGACTGCGACACCGTTTTCTTGCATGTTCATTCATTATGTGAGGACGAACAATGAATCAGGTAAAATATTCTGGATTTATCGAAATATTTACTCTGGTTCTCATCAGCTTTTTTTCCTTGACATTCTTCTATTTTTTCCAGGAAAGTATGCTTCATAAAAGAGTGGGGAATGCCTATCTCCAGAAAATGAAGGAGAGTTACCGATTGGAAGGGGTTCTCATTGAGGCGAAATCCCTCCGGGAAAGCGATGATCAGTTTACTCCCAAGAAAAACATTACTTCAAATTTTTGTACTGAATACACAATAAATATTGAAAATGATACAATTTGCGTATACAATAAGAAAGATATACTTTTAATGTCCTGGTATGTATTTCGGGACGGGAAAGTATTCATCACCGGTATTGAAAGTCGATCCTATCTTCCCTCTATGAGGTAAATATGCTCGGAGTCGATCTGGGGATTTATTCCCTGAAGTTTTTTCAAACCAAGAAAAAGAGAGAGGATCTTTTTGATGTGATCCGGACCGGGGATCTGGTCATTCCCGGGGATGTGTTTATGGAAGGTGATATCAAAGGGAAAAACGTCCTCGCTGAGAACCTCAAATTGTTCTGGAAAAAGAATAAGCTTCCCCGGGAAGCATCGGTTTCCTTCTATCATCCCCGCATGGTGGTCCAGAACATCTCTATTCCTCAAATGAGTGATATGGAGCTGGAAAATGCCCTGAAGTGGGAAGCCAGTTCAATAATGACTGGTGAAGAAAACTTTCAGATCGGCTGGCAAATTTTGGGGAAGACGGATGATAAACTCGATATTCTGTATGCCGCTTCTCCGTCGCTGGTGGTGGCGGATTACTTAGATGTCTTTAAGAAAGCCGGAATTCGGGTCGATGCCATCGAACCGCAAATTTTAAGTCTCTTGAAAGGATTTCTGGCGTTGAATCCTTCTTTATCTCGCGAAGGGTCCTTTGTTTTGACCGATATCGGATTTTCCAAGGTCACCATTGTCTATTTCGAAAAAGGGAAGCTGATGTACTCCCGCTATTTCGGATGGGGGGTGAAAAAGATTTGGGATTATTTGAAAGAAAAACATAAGATGCTTCCCGCCGAGACCCAGGAACTTCTCAATCGCAGTACCCAGAGTTCCGATCTTCCCTATCAACTGGAGGAAGCCTTGAATGAAACCACCGGTGCCCTCCTTTCTGAGTTCCGCCGTTCTTTCACCTTCTTTCAAAGTGAGTTTGGGTCGACTGCAGTCATGAATTGTTTCTTGGTGGGGGGAGGAGCGACCATTCTTTCTCTCAAGACCATTCTTTCTATCGGCCTTAATATCACTTTTCAGGAGTTGAAACCCATTCTCTTGAATCGGAACAAGCCCCTTCAACCCGAACGTTTTCTCGCAGCATTGGGAGCATCACTGTGGAATTAAAAGTCAGTTACCAGGCCAAGGTTAACCTGCTTCCCAAGAAGTACATTGTAAAGAAGACCCCGAACTGGGTGCGGGTGTTTTTTCTCACCATTATGTTCGTTGCCACCATGTTCCATCTTTATGCCTATTCTCTTGATACCCAGAAAATTGCTTTTTTTACTAATAGTATTGACACCTTGAACGTGGAATTAAATTATTTAAAAGAACAGGAAAAAAAGATGCAAGACGTGCAGAATCAAATAACCATCATTCAAAAAAGAGTAGATATCATTAAGAATTTGATTAAAACCGAGCCCGATTGGCTTCAGATCATTCAAACCATCGGGAAAAACATGCCAGAT
>JAPLGF010000257.1 GCA_026390275.1 Candidatus Atribacteria bacterium | reverse complement strand
GCTTGCATCTGGTTGCTACCGAGGAAGGGAAAAAAAATTATTGGATTGAAAGTCCGGATGAATTAGAGGAAGATTGGTTTCATTCTAGCGATACCATTCTGGTGGTGAGCGGGGCTTCTACCCCGGACTGTTCGGTTCATGAGTTAGTCAGTCGTCTACAAATTATAGGGGGATGTCGATGAAGGTCAGTGTACCGTTGGTGGTCATTACCGGTCGGGCCAATGTGGGGAAATCCACCCTTTTTAACCGTCTTTCTGGAAAACGAATCTCCATTGTAGATTCCACCCCAGGAGTGACCAGAGATGTCGTGGAAAGTGAAATTGAACTGGAAGGCCGGACCGTCCGTCTGATGGATACCGGGGGGATTGAACTGACCACAAGTCAGGGGCACATTCTCCAACAGGAAGCCGAGAAGCGAGCCTGGATGGTTTTGAAAGATGCCGATTGTGTCCTCTTGGTGATCGACGGGATTCGTTCCCTGACGGGGTTGGACCAGGAACTCGCCGCCCGGCTACGAAAAATCAATCGTCATCTCATCCTGGTGGTGAATAAAAGGGATGGGGTGACCCATGAAGGAATTCCTTCGGACCTGTACACTCTGGGTTGGGAGAGAATGGTACCCGTCTCTGCCATCCATGGTGACGGGATCCCGGCTCTCAAACAGGTGATTATGGAATGCCTCAAAGAAAAGGCTCTTCCGGTATCAGTGTCGGATCCGGGACATCCCTTTCGAGTGGCCATTGTGGGGAAACCGAATGTGGGAAAATCCACCCTTTTCAATACCCTCCTGGGGGAGGATCGTTCTATCGTGAGTGATATTCCCGGGACCACCCGGGATGCTTTAGAATCATCCTTAGAGAGTCATTTTGGACAGTACCGTTTAGTGGATACCGCTGGTCTGGTACGAAAGACCCGGATCAAAGAAGATATCTCTTTTTATGCTTCCGTACGAACGATGGAGAAAATTGCCGAAGCTGAGCTTTGTGTCCTGGTGATCGATCCCTTGGACGGGATCAACCGGCAGGATCAAAACATCGCTTCCGAAATCGAAAGGCTGCGAAAGTGTTGCATCGTCTTTATCAACAAAATGGACCTGGTTCGGGAAAAGTTTTCTACGCTCAAAGGGCAGGAAATTCAACAGTGGGCGTATTCGGAACTCCTGTTCTGCCGGTATGCCGCCATCTTGGTGGGTTCAGCTTCGGACCCGGCTCTGCCTCGTTCTTTTCTACCTCTTCTGGCCGTGATTGCGACTCGCTATGAACAGCGGGTAAAAACCAGCTTTCTCAACACAACCATCAAAGAAAAGCTGAATGATATGAACTTCAATTTTGGTACCGGACGTCCTCTGCGGTTCTACTACGTTTTTCAGGAACTGTCATCCCCGCCCCGTTTTTTCTTTTCCACCAATTTTAACGGTGATGACCCGGCACGGGAACGATGTACCAAAATGATCGATAAAGTACTCCGGGCGGAAATAGATTGGGAAGGGGTGCCATTCCGAATTGAAATCAAACATAAATAGAGAACAGATGGAATTGTTCCGCGATTATTTAGAAAACGAGAAACGGTATTCTTCCCACACCGTGGAGACGTATTCCGTCACTTTGATCCAGTTCATGACTTTTCTAGAAGAAACCAAACAAAGGAATTGCCTCGATGCCGATTCCCAGGATATTGCGAATTTCCTGGCCCATTTAAAATCGGCACGCCACCTCAAGCGAATTTCCCAGCTGAACCGGCTTTCCGGGTTGAACACCTTCTATCGGTTTCTCCGAAAAAGAGGAATCATTGACCGGAATCCGTGTGAGGGAACCGGGGGGAGGATTAAGGCGGAGAAAAAACTCCCGGTTTTTCTTTCTCTCCGGGAAGCGGAGTTGTTCCTTTCTTTTTTGGAGGAACGGTATACTAAAGACCAGACGTTCCTCCATGCCCGTGATCGCGCTCTTTTTGAATTCCTGTATTCCACCGGTCTGCGGGTGGGAGAGGTGGTCCATATTCAGGTGGGCGATCTCAATTACGTTCAAAAAACGGTGAAAGTGCTGGGAAAAGGTGAAAAAGAACGGGTGGTTCCTTTTAATCAAAGTGCCTTCCAGGTTTTGCAGGATTTCTTTGCGTTTCGTCGGCCGAAACCGGAGGTGAAAGAGATCTTTCTCAACTACCGGCAGGAACCACTCACCACCCGGGGGGTGCGAACCATCCTGAGATCCATTCTTCTGGAGATTGATCTGAAGAAACCCATCTCTCCCCATACTTTCCGGCACAGTTTTGCCAGTCATTTTCTTTCCGGAGGTGCCGATCTCCGGATGGTACAGGAGGCACTGGGACACTCCAGCCTCTCCACGACTCAAATCTATACTCACCTGGATTGGGAAAAGATGAAAAATATCTATGACCTTGCTCATCCCCGATCAAGAAAGAAGGAAGACTGAATGGATATCCGATCGACCACCGTGATGGCAGTGATTAAAGACGGAAAGGCCGCGATGGCCTGTGATGGCCAGGTGACCATGAACGAAACAGTATTCAAAAAAAAAGCCCGGAAAATCCAGAGGCTCTATCAGGGGAAGGTGCTGGCTGGTTTTGCCGGATCGGGAGCGGACTGTCTCACCCTCTTGGAACGATTTGAAGAAAAACTTAATACCTATAGCGGGAACTTAGCCCGGGCGGCCATCGAACTGGCCAAGATGTGGCGAACTGATAAAATCCTCAAACAACTGGAAGCCCTACTCCTGGTTATGGATTCCCATCAGATGCTGATCATTTCCGGACGGGGCGATGTCATCGAACCGGATGAAACCCTGGCCGCCATCGGTTCCGGAGGAAATTTTGCCCTGGCCGCCGGGAAGGCCCTTTTTCGCAACACCAACCTGGAGACGGAGGACATTGTACGGATTTCCCTGAGCATTGCCTCGGAGATCTGTATTTATACCAATGATCAAATCACCCTGGAAACACTTCCCGGGAACGAGACGACCCCAAAATAGGAGGATTCCATGTCATTCATAGACGATTCATTGACTCCCAAGCAGGTGGTGCAGGAACTCGATCGGTATATTATCGGTCAAACTGAGGCTAAAAAATCGGTGGCAATTGCGTTGCGGAACCGAACTCGTCGCCGCATGCTCCCCCCGGATATTGCGGAGGAAGTAACCCCCAAAAATATCATCATGATCGGTCCCACCGGAGTGGGGAAAACTGAAATTGCCCGTCGTATTGCCAAGCTCACCTCTGCTCCGTTTGTCAAGGTGGAAGCGACGAAGTTTACCGAAGTGGGTTATGTGGGGAAAGACGTGGAATCCATCATCCGGGATTTGAGTGAACTTGCCATTCGGATGGTGAAAAGCGAGAAGATCGCCAAGATGGAAGAACGGACAAAAGAGGTGGTAGAAGAACGTCTGCTGGATGCCCTCTTTACCAAGCGGGTGATAGCAGAGGCGGAAGCATCAGATCCAGGTTCGGAAGATTCTTCTCGCGTCGATGTGGTCTGGCCGCGGCCCACGCCATCGGTGGAGCGGACCCGGGAAAAGTTTCGGGAACGGTTGAAGAAAGGTGATTTTGAAGACCGGATCATCGAGATTGAGGTGGAAGAGAGCAGTTCACCGGTGGAAGCGATCACCGTGGGTGGGATGGACAATTTGGGCGTCGATTTTTCCGGGATACTGGGTGGTTTTTTCCCCCCT
>JAPLGF010000345.1 GCA_026390275.1 Candidatus Atribacteria bacterium | reverse complement strand
TATTGAGTTTTCCCCCTTGCTAAAGATTATTTGGGAGAGGTTTCCGGTGCCTGTGAGGTTTTCGGTGCCTGTGAGGTTTCTCTGGTGCCTGGCACCAAGTTATCTTATGAGGAGTTCCCCACTTCCCCATCTTTTACGATTCACGATTCACGACTCACGGTTCTTACCAACTCAACAACTCAACAACTCCCCAACTCCACATTCTTTCCCGGCTCCCGGTCCTTACCGTCATGATTATTGACTAAAATTACCAGGTGTCATACAATGGAGTAGACAAATGGTTTTTTCGCAAGTTGTTCTTCTGGAGTAGGGGGATATGAAGACATTCGGGTTGGATGAAAAAGTGAAAATCCTGGGAGAAGCAGCGCAATACGATCTCTGCGGAGCTTGTGGGGTAACGGTTCCCCGGAAGCGAAATCCCCAGGGAGGATGGATCTACCCCGCGGTACTACCTGATGGCAGGACTGCGAATCTCCTCAAGGTTTTATTGTCCAATCACTGTATCCATAATTGTTACTATTGTGCCCACCGGGAAGGGAAGGCAGGGGGATCCTCTACCCGTTTTGTCCCCGAAGAACTGGCTCGGCTCTTTATCTCACTCTACCAGAAGGGAATGGTGCGGGGTCTTTTTTTGAGTTCCGCAGTGGATCGAAACCCATTCCGTACCATGGAAGATATGCTCAAAACCACGGAGATTCTCCGCCGGAGGTATCGTTTCCCGGGTTATATCCATCTGAAGATCTTGCCCGAATCCACCCCGGATTATATTGAAACCGCCCTTCATTTAGCCACCCGGGTTTCCATCAACCTGGAAGCGCCTGGTCCCGGTTACCTCAAGGCTATTGCTCCCCAGAAAAATTTCGAGAACATCTGGCGGAAATTTATCCTCTTGCGTGACTATTCCCGGAGAGGGCTGGCACCCCGAGCGGGTTTTACCACCCAGCTGGTGGTCGGGGGGAGTGACGAAAGTGATCGGGAGATCATGCAGACTATTTCTCTCCTCTACCAGGATTTCTCGATGACCCGCGCCTACTACAGTGCCTTTCATCCCGTTCCCGGGACGCCCCTCTCGGAGCGAGAGCCGGTCTCCACCTGGCGCGAACACCGACTCTACCAGGCGGATTTTCTCCTTCGGCGTTACGGGTTTCAACGTGAGGAGCTCGTTTTCGACGGGAAGGGAAACCTCCCTGTGGAGACCGATCCCAAGACCCTCTGGGCTTCTAAACATCCGGAGCTCTTTCCCCTGGAAGTGAATACTGCCTCCTATTCCCTCCTTCTCCGCATACCCGGCATCGGCCCGGTCTGTGCGAAGCGTATCACCCGGGCCCGAAAAGAGACCCTCCTGACCACCTTGGAATCCCTCCAAAAAATAGGGGTCCGAACTGGTCACGCCGCCCCCTTTCTCCTTCTCGCCGGGAAGCGGATCCAGAAACCGGAACAGCTCTCTCTTTTCGGGAAGAGGGCGGAATTCGCAGCGACCGGGTAAACTGCTACCACCATTTACCTTATTTCCGGGGTAGAGAGGGCATGATATAATACAAAAACAGCGTGAAAGGAGAGGAGACCCATCCCGACTTCAGATGTTGTTTTTACCGGAACGGAAAAGAAAACCATGGAAAATATAATTGATGCCGCCATCAAGGTCTCCGATGCCCAGACTGGATCGCTTCTTTTAACCCGGGAGGATGAAACTCTCTACATCGCCGCCGGGAAAGGACTCTTTGATCAGTATATTGGGACACCGATTTCCTCCTCAAAACAAAGCATTTCCAGTATCGTTTTTAAGACCGGGAAGCCGTTTTTCATTGATGAGAACAGCATGGTGTTTTCTTCCCGGCGAAAAGAACGGCAGAGTTATTTCATTTCTCTCCCCATCAAAAAAGAAAACAACACCGTGGTGGGAGTGCTGAATTTAAACCGTAACGATCACCCCTTTGGGAAAGAAAATCTTCCCCAGCTGGAAGCGGTGACCACGAACATTGCCTTGCTTCTGGATGAAAACAAACTCCGCCGCGACCGGGAACGGATCATCGTCGCCCTTTCCGAGATCACCCAGCTCTTTTCTCGCGTCTGTTGTACCAGTCAGATGGAGGTGGTTTTTGAGAAAATTTTTTACGCGGTGAAGATCCTCACCGGGATCAAAAAAGCCGGGATATTCCGTTATTCCAAAAAACGACCCTATATTGTTTATTCTCAATCCTGGCCTTCTCATCTGAGTTGGAAGAGGGTGGAAGGAATCCATGACCTGGCCCGCCAGACATTGGAACACCGGGAACTCATGGTAGGGGAAGGTGAAACCAGCAAAATGAAGTTTCTGATCCTTCCCCTGACCTCAGAAAATTGTCCTGATTACATTTTTTTGGGAATTATGGATAAAACAATTGACATCATCGAATATCTGGTCCTTTCCATAATCAGCAATATGGGGGTTTCGGCTCTAGAGAATATCATCCTTTTTAAGGAGAGCCGAAAACTGACCCAGGAACGGGAGAGAAACCGGTTAGCCCGGGAATTGCATGATGGTTTGGCTCAAATTCTCGCCTCCACTCAAATCTATCTCCACTTTTTGGAGAAGAGCATCGTATCCCCGACCCAGGATTCCAGGGAGATCCTCCAGAAGATTAAATCCCTCAATACCCTCGGTTTGGAAGAGTCGCGTTTTATCCTTTCCGAGCTCAAAGGAAAACCGGTGTCGTCCCATAAGTTCCAGGAAAAAGCAAAAGAAGTGGTTGAGCTTTTTACCATACCGGGGCTATCCATCAAAACGGATTTTCAGGTTCATATCAATGATCTTCCGTATGGGGCATGCAAGATGTTGATTTTGATCTTGCAGGAAGGTCTCTCGAATATTCAAAAACATTCCCAGGCCAGTGAAGTTCGGGTACAGATTGCAAATACCGACCATTCTATATCTCTTACGATCCAGGATAATGGGGTGGGATTCGATCAACATCTGTTGGATCAAAAAGGCGACGAGCATTTTGGTTTATCAAACCTGCGAGAAAGAGTTCGTCTCCTTCGAGGGTCATTTTTGGTATGCTCCCATCCGGGCGGCGGGACCCGAATCGAAGTCCGTATTCCCTTTGAAGAAAGAGAAGAGAATAAGAGAGTAGGAGTCAAAAGGACATGACGATACCCATTGCGCTGGTGGATGATCATCCCATCTTTTCGGCCGGTTTAAAGCGTCTACTGGAAGATGACGGACAATATGAGGTGGTGTGCATTGCTTCCAGCATGAAAGAAGCTTTGGATACCATTCCGTTTTCCAAAGTGGCCATCGTCCTGGTGGATGTCAACATGCCCGGGGGAGACGGAATTGAATTGTTAAAAGGGATCAAACAGAAGTATGCAGAAACCCGGATCGTGATGCTCACCATAGAAGAAGATGAAGAGATCATCTATCGGGCAATGAAAGAAGGCGCCCAGGGATATATTTTGAAGCAGGACTCACCAGAACGACTCCTGAAAAGCATCCAGGCGTGCTTGGAAGGGGAGATTTTGCTCAGCCAGCAGATCTATTCCAAGGTGATTGACCGGATCCGCAAGAACACTCCTCCCCCTCCCGGGGATTCAGTGATCCGCAAGAAACTTACCGAACGGGAAATTGAGATCGTCAAGCTCATCGTCAGCGGGAAGAGTAACCCCGATATCGCCCGCGAACTTTTTATCAGTGGAAGTACAGTCAAGAATCATATCAGCAATATTTTTCGCAAGATGGAAATGAAAGACCGGGTCGAGCTGGCAATTTTAGCGGTAAAGGAAGGGATCAAGTGAAATTTTTCCCTTGACATCGCTGTTATAATTTTCCGAAACAGATTCACTAATTTCAGAAGGAGAAATGAACATGCTCAAGGCGGTTTTATTCGATATAGATGGAACGATAACCGACACCAACTACGTTTTCGTTGAGACAGTGATTCAGACCTATGCGGAATTCATTGGTAAAGTCAAACCCCCGGAATTTTTCTACTTTTTATTTGGTATGCCCAGCCCGGAGTCTCTCAAGATTCTCGGTATCCCGGAAGAAAAAGTACTTCCCTTTATCACCCGATGGCAGGAATTGATCAAGAAAGAAATGTACCGGGTGAAGCTCTTCCCGGGAATCGTGGAAGTCATTGAAGAACTCTTCCATCGGGGACTTTTCATGGCACTGGTCACTTCCAAGATTCGTTCCGAACTCCCCTACCAGTTTGATTGTTTTGGCCTGAATCATTACTTTCAAACCGTTATCTGTGCCGAGGATACTCCCAAACCCAAGCCTTCCCCGGATCCCCTCCTCCGTGCCTGCCAGAAACTCCGGGTCTCACCTTCTAATACGGTTTTTATCGGTGACAGTCGTTACGATATCATTGCCGCTAAAGAAGCCCACCTTCCCTTTCTTTTTGCCTCCTGGGGAACCCTCGACCCCGCGCCCGTCCGGATTCTTCACCCGGAATATGACCTGGAGAAACCCCTCGATATTTTGACCGTGGTGAAGAGTCTTCTCCCGCAAAAAGAAACCGGAAAGGACCTTTGCGCCCATAAAATCCTGCTGCCACAGGGAATGTGAAGGGCAGTGACACCATTCATCATTCACCATTCACTTCTCCCGGTCCTTCCCAATTCCACATTTCCCCAATTCCACATTTTTACACGATTCACGATTCACGATTCACGACTCACGACTCACGGTCCTTCCCCACTCCCCATCTTTTA
>JAPLGF010000247.1 GCA_026390275.1 Candidatus Atribacteria bacterium | reverse complement strand
ACTTGGAATCCATCACCGCCGTCCTGATTGGAGGAACCACCTTTGCCGGTGGCCGGGGAGGCATAGAAGGGACCATTGCCGGGGTGTTCATCATTGCCCTGATCAATAATCTGTTGAACCTGCTGAATGTCACGGGGTTCTGGCAGTGGATCATCAAGGGGATCGTGGTCATCTCTGTGGTGGCAGCCTACAAAGAGGAGAAATAAAAAGAAAGGAAGAGGGATACGATGAGAATCGGTTTTTTTACTGCGAATTTTTCTGATCTTCCTTGGGAAAGGGTTTTGGATAAAGCAGCCGGGTTGGGGTATGAGGCAGTGGAAATCCCGGCTTTTAAAGGGAGCCCTCACTTTGATGTCGATAGAGCATTGATTGATCCGTCCTATGTGGCCGCGATCAAAAAATCAGTGAAGGATCGCGGTCTCGTCATTTCCGCCCTCAGTAATCATCCGGAGGGTCAACTCGTTTTAGGTCCTCACGGAAAGGATACCGATGGAATTTACCCCGGAACTCCGGAAGAAAAAATCCGTTATGGAATGGAGCAGATGGGGAAAACCGCCCAGGCTGCTCATGCCTTAGAGGTGCCAGTGGTGTGTGGATTCATTGGGTGTGAAAATTTTGGACGTTTTTTCCCCTGGCCCTATTCCCGGGGCTGGCAGGAAATGGAAGTTCAGTTTGTGGAGCGGTGGGGAAAGGTGTTGGATCGCTTTGCTTCCTACGGAGTGAAATTTGCCCATGAACCGCATCCCAATGAACTGGTTTACGATATCGGGACTGCCCAGCGGAGTGTAGAACTCATGAAAGAGAAGAAAGCCTGGGGATTCAACTACGATCCGGCGAACTTAGTGTATCTCGGCATTGACGTGGTGAATTTTATCCAGGCATTGGGTTCTAAAATCTACCATGTCCATGCAAAAGACGGAGAAATCGTGGAACACAATGTCAAGCGGGATGGGCTCATTCCCACCGGTCCCTGGACCCGGATCGACCGGGGGTTCCGTTTCCGGATTCCTGGCTGGGGGTCGGTACCCTGGAAGCGGGTTATCACCGAGCTCGCCCTGGTCGGTTATGATTACGTTCTGAGCTATGAACATGAAGACGTTACCATGAGTCGGGAGGAGGGAGCGACAAAAACCATTGAGTTTCTCAAACCCTTGATCATCCGGGCTCCCTATGAAGGGCGAAAAGATATTCTTTTCCAGTAAACCACCAACCAGGAAGCTGGTTGGTGGTTTACTTATTTTTCTTTTCTTTAATCTTTCATTGTATGCCGCAGGCTTTTATGGATAAGGAGGAACACTGAGCGTGAAAAATGTGGATATCTCGACAACGCTGGCAGGTGTGAAAATGCGGACTCCTTTTGGGGTCTCTCCTCACAACTTAGATAAACCCTGGTTCCCCGGTAGAAAAGCCGCTGAACTTTTTCTAAAATATGTGGAAGCTGGTGCCGGTTTCATTTATATCCCCGCCATCGTTCCCGGTGAACCCACCGAAGCGGAACAGAATCTGGATTTTCCCACTCTTTTTAAAAATCAGAATTATGTGGGTCGATGGATGAAGATTGTCCTGGACAATGCGCACCAGAAGGATGTCATCGCCCACATCTACACCGCCAAAAACCTCTTTAACTATCTGAGCTGGGCAAAGGAACTCATGAATACCCTGCGACCCGCGCTTCCCCCGGATGTCCCGGTCATCGCCCAGGTACTCGTCCATGATATGGATCCTGGAAAATGGGGAGAACAAACCAGGCGGGTGGCCGAGCTGGGGCCAAATATGATCGAACTGAACACCGGATGCCCGGTGGGAGCCATGGGTCATCTCGATGCCAAAAATCTTCCCCCGGAGGCCAAATGGGGCATGATGATGGGAGCGGCTCCGGAAGTGTTTTTACCCGTACTGGAAGCCTGCGTGAAAGCCACCTCCCTTCCGGTCGGTTTCAAATTGACCCCGGAAGTGGGATACCCCCGGATGCTGTATCTCACGGAAGAAGCGAGGAATGCAGGAGCCCAGTTTGTCATCACCACCCATAAATATTTTGTGGTTCCTCCTCCCGATATCTGGAATGGGGGGAAGGGGAAATATCCTGGGGTGAGTGACGATGCCAATATTCTTTCTGACATCGGGGGGCCAGCCCTTCGTTTCAGCATGTATAAAGCCACCGCCCTGATCACCAAGAACATTCCCGGAATCGATACCTTTGCTGGTGGTGGGATCACCTCTCCGGAACACATCGTCGAGGCGATCATGTTGGGAGCGCATGCCTGTCAAACCCTGACCGGGATGGTTCTGGGCGGGATCGATTTCATCGGACGGTGCAATCGCTGGTTAGAAGGGTACATGCAGAAATGTGGGTATTCCACCATCGATGATTTCCGTGGCCTGGGACTGAAATATCTTCGATCATCCACCGAGACCGAATTCTATTACTATCGGGCCTATATCGATGAAGAGAAATGTATGGAGTGTGGAAAATGTGCCGCATCGTATTGTCCGGCTATTTCCCTGGTGGAGGGAAAACCGGAGGTTGATGATAAGTATTGTTCCAGCTGTGCCATGTGCACGGTGATTTGCCCGGTGGATGCCATTTCCATCGGACCCCGTTAAACACGAAAGGAGAGCTCATCCATGGCGCGTACCATGAAAGCGGCAGTGATCACCAAACCGGGGGAATTGAAAATCCAGGAAATTGATATTCCCCGCATCGCCGGAAACGAAGTGCTCATCATGGTGAAAGTGTGCGGAATTTGTGGGACGGACTACAGTATCTTTTCGGGAAAATATTCCCGGGATTATCTTCCCCTGGTTCCCGGACATGAGTTTTCGGGCACCATCGAAGAAGTGGGAAAGCAGGTGGAGGGGTTAAAAAAAGGAGACCGGGTCACCGCTGACATCAACCTGTCCTGCGGGGTATGCTTTTACTGTCGCCGCGGACAAAAGCTCACCTGCCCGGATTTCCACCAGCTGGGGATACATACCAACGGTGCGTTCGCGGAGTATGTGAAGGCACCGGCCGATCAGGTTTATGTTCTCCCCGATTCCATCAGTTTCGAAGGGGGTGCTTTTATTGAGCCGGTTTCCTGTACCATTCATGCTGCCAAGGCCATGGGAGTCACCATCGGGAGTAACGTGG
>JAPLGF010000338.1 GCA_026390275.1 Candidatus Atribacteria bacterium | reverse complement strand
CATAATTTACTGATTAGTTTCCAAGTTCTTACTGGCAGGTACCTATCGCCGCGCCAATCGGGCAGTTCGTGCAGGTGGTGCAGATCGGGAGCTCGCAGCATTCTTCTCCGGTCAAGCCGCAGAGATCCGGGCAAGCCACTCCGAGTTCATTATAGATGGTGGGACCACTATAGGCCCAAGCGACAACATCAGCATATTTCGTAGTAGAGGCAGTGTAGGTGTATGGAATTGCTACGTTTGCATTAGCGGTGAGAATGTAATTATTGTAGTCAGTCTCAGAGCAAATCAAACCCAAGAAGTACCAGAGCCCGCTAGTAGTCAGGAGGGGCTTCTCTGCTACTGTTGCATAAAGAATAACGGTCTTGAGATTTGTACTCTGCTCAACAAAAGTAACAGTTGGTACAAGAGCTGCTGTGTGTGTCTTAGCTACATAAGCCAGACCTCCCAAGAGTTGGTTATATGGGACAACCCGGGTAACTGCCAGTTTCCAGTAGGATGGACTCAAACTATAGAGGTTAACTATTTTATCGAAGGTAATGCGTACTTCGAATGTTTCATCATAGCCGTCAGGACTGTAGGATGCAGAAGCAGAATAACCAGAATACAGCTCAACAATCGTAGTCGTGGTGACTGCACTCGGGCAGGCACTGACCGGCACGGTGGTCGGGGCGGTGGTCGGGGCTACGGTGGGAGAGGTGACCGGAGCAACAGCCTGGCAGCCGGCGATGATGAACATGGCCAGGATTGTAGAAAGCGCTAATACTATCCATAAACTCTTTTTCATTTTGTTTTACAACCTCCTTCAGATTGTATAATATCTTGACTTGGTAAAAGATCTCGGAGAACCTTTCGGGATAAGCCACTTGCCTCCGGGGAGGTGGCGGAGCTTTCCGTCGTTTCGCTCCACCGGGCTTACCGGTTGTTTCCCATCTTCACTCGAGTGAGAGAGTCTTTTTTTCTCTCGGTCACTCTCACCCTCTCGACCTCAGGGTTGGGGAGGGCTCCACTCCCTTCTCCGCACATGGTTCAATTATATAGTACGGAAGGAAGATTTGAAAGTTTCAGACAGGGAAATATTTTTTGGTGTGACGGGAGTTGGTAAGGACCGTGAATCGTGAGTCGGGTGAAAATGTGGAATTGTGGAATTGTGGAATTGTGGAATTGGGAAAAACTGTAACTGAAAGACGGGGAGTCGGGTAAAAATGTGGACTTGGGTAATTGGGGAATTGGGGAACTGGTAAAGACCGTGAGTCGTGAATCGTGAATCGTAAAAGATGGGGAGTCGGGGAGTTGGTAAAGACCGTGAATCATTTATTTTCGAAAGGGAAGATTCAGGCTGGCGGTTTTGCCCGAGAATTGATCGCGAAGGATCACTTCCAGGAAGTATTCCCCGGGATCGACCGTGAGATTGAAATATAGATTCAGGAATATTTCCGTCACCGGTTTTTGGGTGGCGTAGTCATATTTATTAAATGCTTCTTTGGTGACGAGGACCTTTCCGTTTTTATCGTAGAGATTGACGTCGAATACCAGGGAGATAGCATATTGACCATTTTCTTTCTGGATGGTGAAGTTTTTCGGTTCCGCATAGAGATACATGGTTTCCTGGGGTTGGAAAACGTTGGAGTCTCTCTTTTTGTAGACTCCGTAGCTATGGGACTCCCCCTCAGTAAAAGTGACATTCTCAATCTTCATGGGGGCTTGATTCCAGAGGATGAGCTGCACCTGATCCAAAGTCTGTTGGGTTTTTTCGATGTCTCCCGCTTGCAGCGAATCCATAGCGGATCGCAGGAGGGTCTTCTCATCCTGGGCAAAAACTGAGAAGGAGAGCAACAGCACCAAAGCGCATATCACGGAGAAGAATACGAATGTTTTATTCATGATCCACCTTCCTTTGATGGGAAATTGGTAAGACTCTTATATTATAATTCTTCGATCGGATATTGGGAATGAAAAAGCTGATGAATTGTAAACTGGCGGTAGCGGAGGCAGCTGCAAATTCAGAGTAGGGGGGTCTTTCCCACTCAACAACTCCCCAACTCAACATTCTTTAAGGCCTAATTCCACATATTTTTGAATTTTTCCGAAAAAGATATACAATAGTAAATGATGGAACAAAATACCGTGACGATTCGGAATGCCCGGATTGAGGATCTCCCGGAAATCACTGATATTTACAACGAAGCCGTTGTGCACTCCCTCTCCACTTTCCATGTGTATCCCCGCACGTATGAGGTGCAGAGGGAGTGGTATGCGGTTCATGACCAGAGGTATCCTCTCATGGTGGCGGAAGAACAGGGGAGAGTTGTGGCCTGGGCGTGTCTTTCTCCCTATTCCGAGCGAGAGGGGTATCAGTACACGGTGACGGATTCCATCTATGTTCAGCAGGATTTTCGCCGGAGAGGGATCGGTCATGATCTGCTTCGCTCCCTCACCGAGGAAGCGAAGCACTTGCATTACCATTCTGTGATTGCCGTGATCGCCCGGGTGAATGTGGTCAGTATCAGGCTTCATGAAAGGCTGGGTTTTGTCTGTCGGGGAATATTATCGGAGGCGGGATTCAAGTTTGGAGAATGGGTGGACATATGTCTGTATCAAAAAATATTGGAATAGCCACCCTGTTTTCTCTTTTCCTTTTCTTTTCTCCTGCTCTTTCCGCCCGGGACATCATCTCCGTTCAGGGATCGACCACGGTGCTTCCGGTGATGCAGATACTGGTGGAGAGCTATATGGACCGGCATCCGGAGGTATCGATCAGCATCAGCGGAGGAGGTTCGGGGGCAGGGCTCACCTCCCTTTTTGATGGAGTTATCGATATCGCCATGTCCTCCCGGGAAATGAAACCAGAAGAAAAAACCGGAGTTCAAGAACGGGGGATCGAGATTGGGGAACTGGTTCTGGCCTATGATGCCATTGCAGTGGTGGTGAATCCGCAGAATCCATTAGAGGATGTCTCCCTGGAAACACTCCGAAAACTTTATACCGGTGAGATTCGGAGCTGGCAGGAGCTCGACTGGAAAGACCTCCCGGTCCTTCCCATTTCCCGGGATTTTGCCTCCGGTACTTTTGAGGTGTTCAACCAGATTGTCTTGCAGAAGCAGGATTTTCGTCCGGATGTTTTGATGCTGGTATCGAACCTGATGATCCTCAATGAAGTCTCCATTTCCCCGGATACCATTGGGTATATCGGACTCGGTTATGTGAA
Source organism: Candidatus Atribacteria bacterium (assembly GCA_026390275.1). Classification (GTDB taxonomy): domain Bacteria; phylum Atribacterota; class Atribacteria; order Atribacterales; family Atribacteraceae; genus JAPLGF01. The sequence continues at coordinate 10,938 of JAPLGF010000338.1, read as the reverse complement.
TGATCAGGTCAAAGTACTCCGGATTGATGGAGTCGCTCCCCACCGAGAGAACATCAGGTCTGGTACCTACCCGCTGAAACGTCCGCTCTACCTGTATTATGCGCAGCCCTTAGACCCGGACGTACAACGATTTCTGGGCTTTATTCACAGTGATGAGGGGCAAAGTATTATCAATGGCGAAGGATTGATGGGAACGGGGGATTACTGAGAATCACAAGGAGGTGTTTCGTACATGTTCTGGGGCAAGCTCTTGGCTTTTATTCTGGCGGTTATTTCGCTCGCCATTGCCTTTTTTATGGTTTCGCTTTTCTTTAACTTTGTTTCGGTTTTAAACGTCCAGCAATGGTTCTTGTCATTTTATCTGTTCTTCGTTCAGAACATCTTTTTTAAGATCCTGGGTTTCTTGGTGGCGGCTCTTTTTGTTTTTTTGGCAGGGGCATTGCTGCGGTTTCTTCTGCCCAAGGAGGAAAATTGCATCATATACAGTACTCCGGAGGGGGAAATCAAGGTTTCTTTTAATTCTTTGAAGGCCCTGACCAAAGATGCGCTCCAGAATATGACCGAGATCATTCAGGCTGATCCGGAAATCATCAAGATCGGTAATGATGCTCGCATCCTGTTACGTCTTTTGGTGCGGTCCGATGCCTCGGTTCCGGATCTCTCCGCGGCGGTGCAGAATAAAGTACGGGAGAGAATCGAAAAGCAGACCGGAATCGTATTGAAGGATATCAAACTCTTCGTGGACTTAAAGCCAGAAGAAAAGCTGGTCGAAAACCCGTAACCCCCCAAACCCCCGCAGATAGAATAGGAGGGCCACCAGGAAAAGGGTGAGAAAGGTGTGGTACTCCTTTTCCCATACTACCTGGCTGGAAAAGGCCCCTTCTTGATGGGCATAGGGAGTGAAACGAGGAAAGTAGCGGGGAACGCTCTGACAATACTGAAGAAAATCATGGGGAAACTGAGCCCGGAGGAACCGTTCATCAGCGTTGATGATGGGGTGGTAGAGGAGAAAAAAAACGATCAGGAAAACCGGGATCGCTGCATATATTCCGGAAAGCAGGGCAATACCTATCCCGATGCCTCCGTTCGCCAGGTACAGAGGGTTTCGCACATAAGCGTAGGGACCGGCCGTGGTGAGGTCGGTTACTTCCTTCATCGGTCCCCGATAGTTTTTGATGTACCCCACTCCCCAGATCCGAAGCATTTCTCCTCCCATCATCCAACAAATCCCGGCGAAAAACGGAAGGGGATGGGGTTGGGCAAAAAGGAAGATGAACAATCCCAACACTCCCCAGATGATCCCCCGACGGGGGAAAAGCCTTTGTCCGACCTGTTCCAGAAGGTCATGGGATTCTAAGACGTTCATTCTCTACTATCTCCAAAGTTCATCCCGTGGGCATTCGGTGATGGTTTCTCTTGTTCCGGGGGGTTTTTTTATAATTTTATCCTTTTCCCGGGCGATGGTACCGATTTGGAAAGAAGGGATTCCGGCTTGGGTTAAGTGAGCCATTACCGGTTCCGGTTCATCAGTGAAGATGATGAGTGTTCCGCTGGAGATGAGCTTCAGGGGATCCATACCAAAGAAATCACAGAGCTCACGGGTTTCGGGGGGAATAAAAATAGCAGATTCCTCGATTTCGAAACCCAGTTTCTGCCCTTCGCAGACTTCCCAGAGGGCGCCCAGGAGCCCTCCCTCGGTGGCATCATGGAGACAATGAGGCTGAAAGGGGAGGGCAATTTTTCCCTCCGGAACTACACTCAGGAAACGGAGGAAATCCTGAGACCGGGTGACAAAAAAATCTCCATATTTCTTTTGCAGCGATTCTTGGTGGGAATGGGCCAGGATGGCGGTTCCTTCGATTCCCGCTCCTTTGGTGATCACTATACTGTCACCCGGTCTCACTTTTTCGACATCGGGGAGGTTTCCCTTCTGAGCTCGGCCAATGCCGGAACAATGAATGATCGTCCGGTTGACGGCGTCAGACAGTTCGGTGTGCCCCCCCAGCACCGATATTTGGAGTTTCTGGCACTCTTCATCGATTTCTTTCATTATTTCCTCGATGTGGGTATCCGGGGTACCGGGGGGGAGGATCAAACTCACCAGTATTGCCACCGGTTCCGCCCCTCCACAGATGAGATCATTTGCCACCACATTGACGGCAAAAAAACCCAGGTGGGACGAGGTACCGGTAATGGGGTCGCAGGTGGCGGCCAAGAGATCACCGCCTAAATCAGCTATTCCGCAGTCACGTCCCAAAGAGGCATTATAGAGGATTTCCGGACGAACTTTTCCCTGGTAAGGAAAGACCAGTCGTTGAAGTTTTTCCGGACAAATTTTTCCCAGTTTCATCTTTTTACCGCTCTCGGGTGGTGCCAGGTACTGGTAAAGATGCTTCATCGCTCTTTCTTTCCGACGTTTCTTTTTCTTCTATAAAAACCCGGGCTTTCATAATAGCTCCTTCCTCTACATAGAGGGAGCGAGTTCGAACATCACCATCACAACGTCCCTGATGCGCCAGGTATAAGAAAGATACTCGGGCGATTCCCCGAAAATGTCCTTCGATCAAGATCCACTGAGACTCAATTTCTGCTGTCACCACTGCTCCGGGAGCGAGGATCACTGCCGGGCAATGGATTCTCCCCTTAAATTTCCCCTCTAAACGGATTAATCCCTGGGTCTCAATGACGCCGTCAAAGGAGATATTTTCGGGAAGGTACAGCTCGATAGGATACTTTTTGATGACCGACTCAATATAATGACGATTCGAGTAGCGTTGAATCCGATCATACCAGTCCTGCATCGCCCCATTCCCGTCCATATGACCAGATTGTAGCATACGATAGGGGAATTGACACTACCACAGGAAAATGGGAACCGGGGAATGGGGAAAGATGGCATCGGCGGCCAAAATTATCGGAAATGGTGAAAGGGCAAAAAAAAACTCCGGGGGTTAACCCCCGGAGTTTTTGAGAGACGGAGATTAGAAACTGACTTTGAGTTCTGCTTCCAATGTCCCGGCGTTATCGGTGATGTCGCCAAGCCATAGGGTGTTATCGTCCGGGTTCTTGTCAAAGGTACCGATAGTGTAGCTCAGGGTTAGATTCGTATTCTTCGCCATGTCCCATCCCAACTTGGCCATAACACTCCAGGGTTGCACGCCAGCCGGGGTAACGGTGTCATAGGCGCCCTGGATGGTGGCAATGGTTCCTTTGTCGATCCACTGGTACTGCAAAGTACCGACCGCAACGATCTGAGAGTTGGCGGTATTATATTGAGCCTCGGCGCTGAAGAAAGCAGCGTTATTCTCATTGCTCAGGTTAAGCGGGTAGTTCAGGTATCCGCCATAGACCTTGAATGAACTCGAGGTTATATTGTAGACGACATCGATCAAACCCTTCTCGTTTTTGGCGGCGTCAGCCGGGACAAAGGTCAGAACGCCTTCTACGCTGTTCGTAATAGCACTGGTGGAGATCTTCTGAGCCCAGTCATACTCCAGACTCATCTTCCATTTGCTATCACCTTCGTTTTCGTTGGCAGAAAGGTTAAATTCTCCCTTTACCCCAAAACCCATCTCATCATCGCCGAAGGCACTGATGCTTCCGAGTTCGTGGTGGTTACTGCCGCCTGCCCAGGTCGGGTTAAGGTTGGTGCCGGTCGGATCAGCGGGAGTGAAGCCGGCGGTGATGTAGTGGGCATCAGCAGTGATGGTTACATCTTCCGACGCTTTCAGAGTCAACTTGCCAGCCACCCCGTAGGTTGCCGAGAAGGCACCATAGCCACCTTCCACTTCCAGTTTGGTATCTCCGCCATTGAAATCGGTCCAACCAGAAGCACTCACGATGAGATCGCTGGTAGCGGCATTATAGAAGCTTGTTAGTGATTCCGGCATCCAGGTTGCCATGAGAGCAACCTTTTCCCATTCCAACTTGACGGTATAGAACTTATTGACAGCTCCCCAGGTTTTCCAGGCAATGTCACTCTCTGCCGGGGTATAAGCAGCATAGAAGCCTTCATAGTTCAGATCGTATTCAGGATCATCATCATAATCATCCTCTGGCTGGTAATCTCCGAGAACCAGACCCAACCCCACCTTACTCTGTTGGATTTGTCCCACCTGGATGTACCAGGGGTCTTTCTGGTAGATCAACCAGAAATTGTCAGCCTTAACCGTGGGGCTGGCATTGGGATCGATGGTGTTGTCGATGGTCAGAGTGACTCCGGCAGTGGTGTAGTCATTGATCGTCGCCGCCATGTACAGGTTGGTTTCATCTTTGAATATTATATTGGTTTTACCGGTGGCGGTTGGGAAATAAGCATCGTACAGAATATCGAAATCGCCGGTGAACTTGATCGGGGCGGCGTACTTCTCCAGTAAAGCTACTCTGTCTTCCAAAGCCTTGATGGCCTGGCTATTTTCACCGAGAGCTTTCTTGAGATCTTCCACGGTCACACCGAGGTTCTTCAACTCGTCGGCAAATTCCTGGACCAGCTTTTCCAACAGGGCAACATCATCTTTGGTGGCGAACCCTTTTTCATCAACGTACTTTTCCATGTAGCCCAGACCACGGGCAACCGCTTCTGCAAACTCATACCGGGTCATGGCCCGGTTTCCACCGAAGGTTCCATCGGGGTAACCAATGATAACCCCCTTCGCGGCCAGAGTTTGCACGGCATCATATGCCCAGTGATTCAAAGGCACATCCACAAACGGATTGGCCAGTACCGGGATGGCAAAGGCCAGAACAAGCACTAACGCAATTAACAGTTTCTTCATGGTATTTCCTCCTTGGTAGTTTTGGTCTGTATTGAGCCATCTGCCTTTCCAGGGAGGTTTCTCTGAGAGTGTCCATGTTTCCTCTCGGATCCTCACCTTCCAGACTTCAGGCTACTCTCACACGTCCCCTCTCCCGGGCCTACCAATTCGTTGCACCTCCTTTCCTTTACCCTGGGAGTTTGAGACAGGACAGTCGTCGCATTCAAAACACATCACTAATAATATACGTCAAGAACACCTTTTTGACTACACATCCCCCAAAAATATTTTCCCCGCCCCTACCCCGGAGATAGATTTGGGGAGATTTTTTCCCTCTGTATTCGGGCAGAAAAGAGGCTCTGGAGCAGTTCATCCCAGGACGTGGCCTGGGCAAAAGAGAGGGTATCATACTTGGGGTTGTAGGGATCGAAGGGAAAGTAAATGTGACATTCTCTTCCGGATACTGCCGGACGTAACTCTCGGTGATGATGGGAGAAAGTTCTTTCTCAGTCATGGTCGGTTGGGTCACCAGCTTTTCCAGTACCGCGGCGTAATCCCATCCTTCCCCGGGGACATTCTCCTGAGATGCTACCAGCACTCGGGATGTATTTCGGACTTCAAAGGCGACTTCTACCAGGGCCATCAGGCAGGCATCCATCCCCAGGAGGTCAAGGGGGTGACCGATGATGGAGGTCGCTTCCGCGAGAGCCAGGGATAGCTCCGGAATGGTCAGGGCGTCATCGAGAGAAGTTTCATCATAGGAGATATCTTTCGCTCCTCCCTTGAATCCATAACCATGATTCCAGAGGACCAGGGCATATCGATCCGCCGGGTAATTGGTGGCACAAAAACGAATGAAGTCGACCAGGGTAGAACCATCACCCATGTTCACTTCCCCTAAATCCTGGAGCTTTGGGGATTGAACCTGGAAAGGGTTATCTCCTTTCTGTATCAGATAGCGATTAGCTCCGCCGGTTAGGGAATCATACTGGACGACAATTTTCACTTTGTTGGTGGACCCCACCTGTTCCATGGAGGTGATATCGGGTAGGGCTTCGCTGTCGAGGTCGTTATCGCCGTTTAAAAACACCATGAATGTCCAGGTATTTCCTCTGGCTGCGGAGGGAGGGGAGGTAATCCCGCTGATGCACCCCCCCAGGGTTATGAGAAGAGTGAAGGCGAAAATGAGTACGATGAAGAAAAAAGTTAATCGTAAAATGAATAAAGACGGATTTCCCATGAGTGGTGTCCTCCTGATTTTTTTATCAATTCAATTTCCCCATTCCCTATTCCTTAGAAGGATATTTCTACCTCCACCTTAATGATATCGGCACCGGCCTCTCCGGAATCTCCGGTGGTATCGGTTTTGGTGATGAAACGCTGGAGGGCGGGATCGATGGAAAAATAATTTGCCAAAGAGTCTAAGACATTTCCCAAGATATCGGCGCTGACCACCTGGATTTCGATGGTTTTGGGGTTATTGAGATCATCAAGATCGAAGGACAGGGAGAGGGTGGAACCGTTCACTTCGCCGGTGGTCAGGAAACTTTGGGTTCCATCGGGTTTTTTTAAATAGAAAGCTCCATTTTCATATCGTGCCACATAATAGGTATCCCAGGTTTTAGGATCGTTTTGGGGACCGGTCAGGATGTTGCCATCGGTATCGAAGACATAGTAGTAAGTATGGCCGGAGGTGACCAGACCCTGAAAATATACCCGGACAGTCATGGTTTTTCCGATTTCCCCCCAGCTGGGTTGATCCCCCCGGGCACATCCGGAAAGAAGAATGAGGGAAAGGAAGAGAAGAAAAAGCCAGGGACCAGAACGGTGAGTCATGTTATTGACCTCCAAAGGTGAATTTTTGGGAAGGGAATGCCTTGATACTGTATTCCAACCAGAACGTATCCCGGGGTTTATCATAATAAAAGGTGATTTCCCGGCAGTGGAGGTCCCGGGTCAGGCCAACTTGCAGAGCCTGTAAGTCGCCATTGGTGAGATTCCAGGTTCCATCGAGAGACACTCTCCAGTCTTTGGAGAAACGCCAGGATGTTCCTACCGATAACCCCAGCCACTCCCCCTGGTTGAAATCGTAACTTCCCCGGAGGAGAAGGGAATGGTCTTTATCGGAAGTATATTTCAAAGAAAAAATGGTGCTGGTGAAGCTCTCCCCCATAAAATCGTACCCGGTGTCCACGCCTGCCTCCCATTGTCCGTTTTTATACGTTGTTCCCAGGCTGGCATAGTTCGTTTCCCGGGCGGTGTAGTCAAACTTGAAGGGAGTGGCGCCATCATAGCCGCTCCGGTTGTAGGACAACGAAAGATTGACTTGATGGGAAATTTTCTGGGTGACGGCAAGATTTCCTTCCCAGATGTAACGGGCGAATCCATTCCCGTAGAAGTCCTGAATAAAATTTATCACCGGGTTCACCGTGGTATTGGGGCCAAGCTGGCTGTTTCCTCCCCACCGGACACTCAGGCGGTACCGTTCCCCTTCCACGCCGGTTTCTTCTTCCGAATAGTGAGCGGCTAAGAAGCTGGTTTGATAATAAAAATCTGATTTTCCAATCCGCAGATTGGCTCCGGATATTTCCAGTTCCGGGGTTTTAAAAACAAATCGCCCCGGGTCTCCGGTGTAGACATCGCCTTCTAAATCCGAGTGACCCTCATACCGCAGAATGTAATTAAAACTCCCGGATGCTTTTTGAACCGAGACGAAGTACCGGAGATCCAGGTCGTTGTAATTTCCCCATTGCGAGAGATCCTTGTAGGCCAGGGTCATTCTCCCGCTCCATTGGTTTCCAAAATCGTAACCATAATCCAGATTGGCAGTCAGGTTACTGTTTTCATTGGCGGTGTCGGAATTGTAGGAAAGGTTGAGAGAGGTAGTGGTTCTGCCCTGTTTCCGTGACAGGGCAAGTTGACCGGAAAAAGTATCGGTCTGTGCCTCTAAAAGTCGGTTATAATCGATGCTGATATTCAGATCGGTGTACTGATCGAGTTTTTTTTGATACTGCAAATTTCCCTTGAGGGTATCCTGATCGGTTCCTTCTTTATCCGAATAGTAGAGGTAGAGTTGCCCCTTTTCAAACGGTTTTTCCCTTTCGATATAATGCCGGACTCCCACTCCCCATCCATTTTTTTGATACCAGTCTAAATAGATGGTTCCGTAAGACTCTTTGTTCACGAAATAATTAAAAAAAAGGTTGATGTAATAACCAGTGGCGGAAGACTGACCAATCACCGGGATGAACGGAAGTTGTTCTTTTCGGTCTAAGAAGATGACATAGTAGGGGAGGGTGAAGAGCTTTATCCCGAAATCCCAGTAGGATATTCCGTGAAGGATCACTTTTTTGTCAGGAATGATTTCAATTTTTTTAGCATCGATGTGATAGTGAGGTTCCATTAAATCGCAGGAGGTGATTATCGATTGGTCGACAGTGGTCAGGTCGGGCTTTTTATCCATCGTTTTTCCCTGAAAAAAGACCTTTCCCACGATCGATTTACCGGTGAATTCTGATTTGACACCACGAAACCGCCAGCCTTCGGTATCCCAGTTATAAGAGGCAGTTTCGGCTAAGAATTCTTCTTTTCCCTGGGTCACTTTCACATTGCCTTCCGCTTCCAGCTCTTTCTTTTTCAGGTAGATATGAATCTTCTGGGCTTCCAGGATAAAATCTTTATGGGTGAGCTTCCCATTGTAGGCAATAGCCTCTTCCCCTCCGGAAAGGTAGGTCAAACGCTCTCCGGTGAGTTCAATGGCATTCTCTTCCGCCATGGCGAGGGTCGTCATCATGATGAAGAGAAAGAAAACCAGCAGGAAGCGGCACACTATTTTTTCTCTCCCAGGATGAACCTGGCCCGGATGATGGTCTCGGCTTCCAGGGTTTCGGTATCCAGGTAATAGACAGCCCGATTGACCTCGATTTCCCGTTCTTTTTCGGTGATGAAGACCTGGCCATCCAGTTCGATCCTTTCCAGCTGATTCCTGGCTTCATCTTTGGGAAAATAGGAAGCTTTTTGGGCTTTAATAGTCGTTTGTTTCCAGGTGATTTCCACCCCTTCTTCACTTTGGGCTTCCTCGGTATTGCCGTTGTAGGCGAGTTTTTGAGCCTTCCACAGGATCGTGGATGTCCCTTCTTTTTCCTGTCTTTCTTTCTTCAGTTCCACCTCGCCATCAAAGGTATACCGGTCTTGATCAAAGTCCCCATCCATGGAGGTAGAACGAATAGTGGTCTTGTCGCGGGCCACCGCTACCCCGCCGGTGAAAGTTCCCTGATTGTCTTTCAAACTAAAAGAGAGATCCTGGCATTGGATCCGGTTTTTGCCCTGAACTGCTATCACATTTCCACTCGCGACAAACTGTTCGTTCTGGGAATCATATTTAATTTTGTCGGCTTTTTCTAAGAGAACTTCTTTTTTCTCCTTTTTTTCTGGGGATGGCGTCGGTGTTTGCGCCCCGGCGAACTGAAATACGAAACAAAGAAAAAATGAGGTGATAATGAGCAAAACAGAGTATCTCTTCAATCCCATCCCTCCTGCTGGTCTTCCATTTTTCTTTATTATATCATGTGTCAATAGACCACCGTTCGACTTCGGTCGCGAACGTCTTTTCCCACTCAACCCCTCCCCAACTCAACATCTTTGGGGGGTAGGAAGGTGAGATCAGTCCAGAGGTCGATATTTCCGGTGATTTCACCGGCTCCCTGGACCAGGGAATCATCGTTTTTATCTTCTTCGAAACGTCCTTCAAAATCGATGAGGAGCCGGTAACCGGTGAAGAGTCCCTCACCGCCGAGATTCATCTGTCCCCGGTAGTAGTGGATGCTTTCTAATCCCAGGGTATCAATTCTGCGGAATCCCAGTACCAGCACGGCATCGGAGAGATCCACATCGGTAAAAAGGCGGAAGTGAGCTCCGTTTCTGAAGGCGACTATTTCGGCAAAAGGGGTGCTGTAACCGATTTCCCTGATGGAATTCGGAGGAGGTTCCACCCTGGTTTTTTTCCAGAGACCGGTGATATCCTCCCAGGTTTGGCCTTTCACCCGGGCTCCATCTTCATCACCGAGGGGACCCCAGAGGAAGGAATGGTCTTGCGGGAGGTAGATGTTCAATTCTATATCATGAAACCCTTCGCGAACCAGAAATCGGGGGATATCCAGTTTTCGGGCAAATTCGACGTTGATTTCGGTTTCGAACTTTTTTTCTAAGGCATCCTGGAAGACAAACTCAAAAGGGCTCTTTTTAAGACGGATGGTCTTACTTCCACTGATTTTTTCTCGGGAAAAGACCAGGGGACCTTCCTGTCTTCCCAAAAAACCGGCGTGGTGAATCTTTTTTCGAATCGGGGCCCGCAGGCAATAGACCGGGGTTTGTGCCAGAAGCCCTTGTTTGGACTGGAGTTCCAAATAATACAGGTATCCCTCGAATTCTCGCAGGATAGGGGAAACAAGATGTCCTTTCTTTCGATAGAGAGCAAAATGTTCCTGCCGGAAAAAACGAGAGTGAAAGGGTCGATAGGAGAGAGAAGCCCGGCAGGGCTCGTTCGCTTCCCAGGAGAAATAGATTTTTTCGCTTATTTCATCAAATGTTGCCTGAAATGACGAGATGAGGTGAGAAGGATCATTCCCACCAGATAGATCAGGTGATTCTGGCCCCAGGATCTTTCTTTCCACCGGTTCCAAGCCTTCTCCTTTTCTCCATTGTTGTTCGATTAAATTGATATATTCGACCAGTTGGACCACCGATTCGTTTCCATCCAGAGAGTATTTTTGTCTTTTTGCCATATTCTTTTTGACGTACAGAGCGTGAGCGGAAGTATGTTGATCCAGAATCCCCATATCGATTTCTTTTCCATTCTTGACGGAGAGAAACTTCAGACAGATGAGCATCTCGTTCAGATAGACTTCCAAAAAATAGCTCAGTCCAGAAGGAACCCGGAGGAAGAACTCTCCATCATCGCTGGTGGTCCCCCGGGTTACCAGCTCGCGACTCACCGGCAGGAAGGCTTTGATATCAGCATCGGAGATCGAAATTTGTTTCTTTCTCCACTCTTCCTCCGGGGGGAGAACGATGTTTTCTAAGGGATTTTTTTGGATCTGAGAAGCGAATTCAGGGAGAATAACCTTTCCTTTTACGTACGGCATCTTCTTGAACCCCTGTCAGGTAAATGATAGTGAACAGTGAT
>JAPLGF010000194.1 GCA_026390275.1 Candidatus Atribacteria bacterium | reverse complement strand
ATGAGGGAAAACCTCACGTACGGTTAGATGAGGGGCTTCTGGCACACCAACCATGGTCTGGATAGTGAGGCACTCCCAAAGGAAACGGGGAGCAAACTGATAGGCCACGCCTAAAGTTGATGTGCCAGGGTCTACTCTACTTAAATTTGAATTACTCTTCGGAGAAAATATAAGGAGCAACCCCCCCCTTGTGAATTATTTATTCATAAATTGCTCCGGTTCAAGAATAAAATGTACCCCTTAAAATGAAGAAACGATAAAAGATAAAATTATAAACCAGTTGTCGGTTTCGTTTGGGAAACACAATAATTTTCTTCCTTCCATTCATCCCAGTGAGGATCAAGCCCGCTTTACCAGTTAAAACCCAATGACCCGATATTTGATAAAGTGTATGAACAGAGGCGTAAGTGCAGGTAGATCCGGGGAGACGGTCTCCGGTCGTTACAAATCACCTGGAGGTAGGGTACTTGATATCAAGAGTTTAGACGATTCACGTCGAAGGCTGTGTGTTATGATATCAGTTGCGCAAAATACCCTACAATGGATAACTATTTTTATGGGGAAGGGTTAGCGGTTTTTCAAGCGATGAAGATAAAATTTCGGCTTTACTGGGACTGGTTTTTTCTTACGGGTTGTATTTTCTTTTTGACTATTCTGTGGGTACGGTTTGGGTCCTTGCAGGAGTCTATTTCTCTGGTAGGGTTAGGATTGGCCCTTTTCTGGTTAGTCTTGTTTCTCATTTTCTACTTCGTCTTCCACAAAGGACAGAACACTTTTCTTCTTTGGGGGAAGCAACTCTTTTTGCTTGGTGTTCTTGGTTTTTTCCTTGATCTTTTTTGGAAAAATAGAATTTCCTCAATTGGAGGAGTTCCTTCCCCCTTTTTCCTTCTCAGTGGAGGAGCCATCCTTGTTGTTTTTGGGGTTTTAGACGTTTTTCGGGAAAGGGAGGGGATACTCCAAAAGTTAGAAAAACAGAAGTTTCTTCTTGATTTTCTCTTAGAGTGTATCCCCGACCACATTTATTTTAAGGACAAGGAAAGCCGTTTCATTGAGGGGAGCCACGCTTTAGCCCGGCATTTTGGTTTTCAACGGGTAGAGGACCTCCTTGGAAAAACCGATTTTGACATATTTTCTGAGACTCATTCAAAAAAAACCTGGGAGGATGAGCGGCGAATCATTGAAACTGGTGAGCCGATAGTAGCCGTTGAAGAAATGGAGACCTGGCCGGATGGAAAGGTAACCTGGGTCTCTACGACCAAAATTCCTCTTCGGGACAAAGAGGGAAACATCGTCGGGATCATGGGGATTTCCCGGAACATCACCGAGTCCAAACTGAAAGAAATTCAAATCGAAGAGAACGAGCACTTCCTCTCTGACCTTTTTGAAAGTATTCAGGACGGCATCTCGGTGCTTAATCTGGATTTGACCATCCTGCGGGTGAACCCCTATATAGAGCGAAGCTTTGCTCATAAAATGCCCCTGGTGGGGAAAAAATGCTTTGAAGCCTACCACGATCGCACAGCTCCTTGTGAAATATGTCCTTCCCAAGAAGCACTCAGAACCGGGAAGAAGAAGATGCAGATCCTACCTTACCAAGCGAAGGGGGAGATCGTGGGATGGTCTGAGGTAACTGCTTATCCCTATCGAGACCGGGAGGGAAAAATTCTTGGCATCATAGAATACGTAAAGAATATCACCGACCGATTGAAAGCCGAAGATGCTCTGCGTGAGAGTGAGCGCCATTTTCATACTCTGGCGGAGACTCTCCCTCTATCTATCGTCATTTACCAGGATAACCGCTATGTCTACTTCATCCCCTATACTGAAGTGCTC
>JAPLGF010000157.1 GCA_026390275.1 Candidatus Atribacteria bacterium | reverse complement strand
AGAAGAGGAAAGCGTATATTCCCACCGAGGCGATACCGGGGAGAACCAAGGGAAGGCTGATCTTGTAAAAAGCCTGGAAATGGCTACACCCGTCGATCAGGGCTGATTCTTCTAAGGACTTGGGGATGTCGGCAAAAAAATTCCGGGTCATCCATACCGCGATAGGTGTGGTGAAAGGGAGATACACCACCATCATTCCGAAAAATGAATTGATCAGTCCAGTGTATTTCAAGAAGAGAAAGAAGGGAACCACAAATACAATTTGGGGAAACATCTGGCATACCAAGATGGAGAGGAGAACCGGTTTTTTGAGGAAGAAATCGAAATTGGCGGTGGCATAAGACGGAAGGATAGAAATCAGGACGGTTAATAACGCCGTTCCCGCTCCCAGGAACAGGCTATTAAAAAAGTATTTGGAAAATTCCAGGTTGACAAAGACATATTTAAAGTGTTCCAGGGTCAGTTTTCTGGGGAGGTACAGGATGGGGAAGGCATAGATATCGGGATAGGTTTTAAAGGCAGTAATGATGAGCCAGATGAAAGGAAAGGCAATCACTACCGAGATGACAATCAGTGCGAGGTAGACAATGAGTTTAATCCAGCGTTTTCCTATTCCCTTTACCCTTCTTTCCGCATCAAACTAATAGTGTAAATAATGGATACGGTCAGGACAATGATAAAGTTAATGTTGGAAATTGCCGTAGAATGTGAAAAATCCAGGAATCGAAAAGCCGTTCGATAGGAGTGTGTGACAAGGGTATCAGTGGCATTGGATGGACCTCCATTGGTCATAACGAAGATGAGGGGAAAATAATTAATCGTCCAGATAATGGTGAGCATCACGGTGGTCATGATATAGGGGCGGATTGCTGGAATAGTGACCTTGATGAACCGCTGCCAGATATTGGCCCCATCGATGGAAGCTGCTTCATGAAGTTCTTTCGGAACAGTTTGCAGGGCTGCCAAATAGAACATCGCCGAGATGGCAAAACCTTTCCACAGGTTGGCGATGATCACTGCTATTTTAGCTAAGTTGGGGACTGCCAGCCAGGGGAGGTATCCCCGAATCAACCCCATTTTCACCAGGATATCGTTGAGGACTCCATACATGTCGTTGTACATCCACTTCCAGGTTACCGCCGCCACGATGTCCGGAGTAGCCCAGGGAATCACCAAGATGATGGTGCGGAAAATCATTTTTCCCCTGGTATCCTGGTTGAGGAGAAGGGCCAGTCCTAAACCAACCACCAGATCGAGCAGTACACAGCTCACTGTCCAGATAATGGTGTTTCCGCTGATCACCCAGAACAACGGGTCGGTCAGGACATCCCGGTAATTTTGTAACGACCAGGTGGTTCCGGTTTGAAAACTGACCAGGATATTATGAACGACCGGATAAACTACCAGGACCAGAATAAAGATGACATACGGAATGATAGATCGATAGGCAAAGTAATTTTTCTGCAGGTCGTAGGCCAGACCGGTTTTTTTCCTCGAGAGAACAACCACGGTGATTTCTTTCGCTTTTTCCATCATGATAAGGAATCCTCTCCGGATTATCATTGGTATCCGGCAGGGATGTACACCACGAATGGTGGTATCCCTACCGGATAGTCTTATCCTTTACTTGGCGAGAAGCTTGTTAACTTCTTCTTCCGCTTTTTTGATGGCATCCTCCGGGGTGGCTTTTCCGGTTATGACATTCTGTACCATGGTCTGGATCTGGTCAGAAATCTGGGGATATTGTGGAATCGGAGGTCTCACCTTGGCATGTGGGAAAGTCTCGAAGATTATCTGCCACTTGGGATCGGTCTTGAAGCTGGGAGCATCTTTGCAGACATCCTGTCTCGTTGGCATGGGGCCACCGTGTTTTTCAATCCACTTCATCCAGACTTCGTAACTGGTGATGTAATCAACAAATTTCCAGGCCGCTTCTTTCTGAGTTGATGTCTTGGCGATGACCGATGCCCACCCCCCCAAAACACTGGCAGGATTCTTCTTGTAGGGATGAGTAGCCACAGTGTAGTTCCCTTTGATGTCGGGATTGGCCATTTCGATCAGTGGGAAGGACCAGGGCCCACCAATTGCCATGGCAATCCGGTTTTGGGACATCATAGTACGGTAATCGTCCTCGGTGTAAGAGGTGGTTCCTTCTGGTGACACTTTGTATTTGGTGAAGAGTTCGGTGTAGAATTTGAGAGCAGCGAGGCCTTCCGGGGTATTGAATGCCGCCTTACCGTAATCCTCAGTCAAAAATTCTCCACCGGCTCCGAAGAGAAAAATCATATACGCCAGGGTCGCGATTTCACTCTTTGCTCCGGTTACTCCATACCCATAAATCTTCTTTTGTTCATCGGTGAGTTTTTGGGCGGTAACTAAGAGATCGTCCCAGGTTACCGGCGGCTTGCTGGGATCAAGCCCGGCATCCTTGAACATCTTCGTGTTATAGAGTAACAAGCGGCAATCAGTAAACCAGGGGAGACCATATCGCTTTCCCTGATAGGTTACCGTCGGCCAGAGGTTTGGCCAGATCTGCTCGGTGGTTTTGGTGGTGGTCAGCATATCATCCATTGGTTCCAGCCATCCCTGGGCAGCGAAAGTAGGTACCCATCCACCCAGATCTGCGAAGCAAATATCAGGTCCCTGACCAGCCGTATAAGCCGCCACCAGCTTATCGTAGTAGACTTCAAACCCGATGAGCTGGTATTCCACTTCAATCCCGCTTTTCTTCATGAAGTCGTTGATAATTTCTTTCCAGGTTTCTTCTTGCTCAACGACGTGTCCACCCAGCCAGACGGTGATCTTTTCTCCAGCAGCAAACGCCATTGTGGACGTTAAGAAGGTGACGAGTAAAACAACCAAAACTAATGCTAAAAGCTTTTTCACTTCTTTTACCCTCCTTAGTGTGCCTTTTTTCAACTTAACAAATATTTTCAAATTGAAAAAAGGGGAACCATTCACAAACTTAAATAATAAATGAACGATATTTTTCACTTTTTCAATTCCCCGTCACTGTAAAAAATCAGGTCATAAAATCACCTCCAAGAAAAATTATAACACTATAGCTCTTCAACAATAATATATTTATCTTTTTTAATTTTCTATATTTTCTTAATTTTTGAGGTTCGGGTAGAATTTAAGATTGCTGCCAGAGTCACCCCCACGTCTGCGATGACTGCCTCCCACATCGTGGCCACGCCGAACAATCCCAGGAGAAGGAAGGCTCCTTTCACTCCCAGGGCCAGAATGATGTTTTCCAGGACAATGAGTCGGGTCTTACGCGCAATTCTAATAATCCTGAGGATTGTACTGGGGTGATCATCCATGATGACTACGTCCGCGGCTTCGATGGCGGCATCCGATCCCAGGGCTCCCATGGCAATTCCCACATCCGCCCGGGCGATGACTGGTGCATCATTGATCCCGTCTCCCACAAAAACCACTTTCCCTTTTTTTCCGGTTTTGGATTGAAGATTCTCCAGTTCAGTTACCTTTTTTTCCGGTAACATTCCAGCCAAGAAATGGTTCAGTTTCAGTTTTTCTGCGACATTGCGAGCCACCAGCTCGTTGTCACCGGTGAACATGATGATCTCTTTCACACCCAGGGTACGTAAACCTTTAATGGCTTGTTCGGCATCGGGCTTTATCTGGTCGGAAACCAAGATGGAACCGGCAAGTTTTCCATTTATTGCAACATAAATAGTCGTACCGGGACCGGAGAAATGATGGAAAAAAATATTTTCCATCTCCATCAATCGCTCGTTTCCAACCAGAATTGTTTGACCATGAATACTACCCTTCGCACCCATGCCGTTGATCTCCTGGTATTCCTCTATTTCTGTGACAGGAATGTCCCGGGGAAGTGTTTCAATAATCGAACGTGCAATGGGGTGGGTAGAATTGAGTTCCATTTGAGCGGCGATGGAGAGAATTTCTTCATTACGATGTCCATTGGATGGTTCGATCTGAGTGACTCGGAAAGTGCCTTCCGTCAACGTCCCGGTTTTATCAAAGACCACAGTATGAGGGTTAACCAGCGCTTCTAGATAACTGGCTCCCTTCACCAGAATTCCGGCGCGGGAAGCAGCTCCCAAACCACCAAAAAAACCCAGGGGGATGGAAATTACCAGAGCACAGGGGCAAGAAATGACCAGGAGAATCAAAGCTCTATAGATCCAGTCGGAAAAATGGGTATTGGAGTTGAGGAGGGGTGGGATGGTGGCAAAGGCGAGTGCCCCGAAGACCACGATCGGGGTGTAATAACGGGAGAAACGGGTGATAAATCGTTCAGTGGAAGATTTGCGACTGGCGGCGTCCTGTACCAAGGAAAGGATTTTAGCCACCGATGATTCCTGGAAAAGACGACTGACCTGGACCTTGAGAAGTCCATGCCCATTGATCATGCCTGCGAGGACTTGGCTTCCTGCTTTCACTTCTTGAGGAACCGATTCACCGGTGAGGGCACTGGTATCAAGGGATGATTCACCACCGAGTACCACTCCATCTAAGGGAACCCGTTCACCCGGCCGGACCAGAATGTTCTCACCGACCTGGACCTTTTCGGGAGAGACCGGTTCGATCTTCCCATTTTTTTCCAGATTGGCGACCTCGGATCGGATACTGAGGAGATGACGAATAGATCGTCTGGATTTCCCGACCGCGAGATCTTCCAAGTATTCACCTGCGGCATAGAAGAGCATAACCCCCACGGCTTCCGGCATTTCATGCACTACAAATGCACCCAAGGTAGCAAGGGTCATAAGAAAATGCTCATCAAAGACCTGTCCATGAAAGATATTCTGGAAGGCAACCCAGATCACTTTCCATCCCACCAACAGGTATGCTGAAAAAAAGAGAAGGTATTCGAAAAAATGAAAAGAGCCAGCGTGGAGAGGATTCCGGTAGACAAGGCCAATGATCAATAAAAAGAAGGAAATTCCCATTGTCCAGAGTTTGCGGTCATCTTTGGTTTCTTCTTCCTTTTCGGAATTCGGATTATCAGTGAGAGTCGGTTTCGCCTGTGGATACATGCAATTCACTTCCTTGATAATAATTCCTGACAGTGCAGGAGGGCATTTTCGATTAAACAGGCAATGTGTTCATCATCCAGGGAGTAAAAAGCCATTTTTCCTTCCCGCCGGTGTTTCACCAAACGAGACATTCGTAAAATTTTTAAATGGTGTGAGACCGCCGGGGGAGTCATATCCAGAATGTTTGCCAGATCACATACACACAGTTCCTCTTGCAGAAGGCCGTAAACAATCTTCAGGCGGGTATCATCGGCTAATACTTTAAAAATATCGAAAATTCCGGCAACCGTTGTGATAGTCGACTTCACCCGTTGGACTTTTTCTTGATCTGAACAGAATATTTCACAGAAATTACCCGATGGATTAATCATGTTAAAATGCCTCCATATGATTAAACGATTATTTAATCATTATATTATACGGAGAGAAAACAGATGTCAAGGTGTGGAAATAGGACGAAGAACATAGACCAACATATCGCTCATCAATTCGCTTTTTTTAAAAAATTGGGTATCATTTTCTTAGACCATCGGATCAGTTCTACCCTGAGGAGCCAGCCTGTGGTGTAAGATTAACAAATAGTGTAAAGAAAAATAATAGTAAACAGACAACCTTGCTCCATCAGATAAAAAGCTGATTTTTCATTACCCTGGTGGTACCGGGAAATGATATGATTGTTCGTTTAGTTTGATAAACACTTTTTTTTGGACTTTCCGATGGTCATTTTCCATCTCTCAAATTTTTCACACCGGGATGTGTTATCAGGAGGTAAGAACATGATTGACAAAGAGTTGGCGAAGAGATTGTTGTCGACTATGATTAAAATCAGATTATTTGAAGAAAAAGCAGTAGAACTTTTTGCCGCCCATGAACTTCCGGGCTGGTTACACAGTTATATTGGAGAAGAAGCAGTGGCAACAGGAGTGTGTCTGGCACTCAACCCCCATGATTATATTTCCAGTACTCATCGTGGTCACGGACATTGTATTGCCAAGGGGGTTTCCCTGAAAGCAATGATGGCAGAATTGTATGGAAAGAGTACCGGGTACTGTCATGGGAGAGGTGGTTCTATGTACATCGCTGACTTTTCCAAAGGAATGCTGGGAGCGAACGGTATTGTAGGAGGAGGCATTCCGGTGGCGACCGGGGCAGCCCTGGGTAGCAAGATGAAAGGGTTGGGGAAAGTGACGGCGTGTTTCTTCGGAGATGGAGCATCGAATCAGGGCGCGTTTCACGAAGCGCTCAATTTGGCTTCCGTCTGGAATCTTCCTGTGGTTTATGTGTGTGAAAATAATCTTTTTGCAGAAACCACTCCCCAAGCTGATCATCAAAAAGTGAAGGATATCGCTCAGCGAGCCATCGCCTATGGGATGGTGGGCGATATTGCCGATGGAATGAATGTTCTTTCCGTCTATGAAAAAACAAAACAAGCCATCCACCACGCTCGATCGGGAGAAGGTCCCACTCTATTGGAATGTAAAACCTACCGGTTTCGGGGACATTGGGAGGGAGATCCTCAACCGTATCGAACGAAAGAAGAGGTTGAAGAATGGAAAAAGAAGGACCCCATCGTCGCATTTCAGAAATATGTCCTGGAAAACGGTTTGATAACTCAACTTGAGATCGAAAAGATGATGGAAGATACGAACACTGAGATTGATGAGGCAGTGGAGTATGGTCGTCAGTCCCCATTAGCTGATTCCCAAGAAGCCGTTTGTAATTTGTTTGTATAACGAAGGAGGAGGGGAAAGAGATGCGCCAAATCAGTTTTCGAGAGGCCTTGAATGAAGTTTTGGAATACGAACTCGAAACCAACGAAGACGTATTTCTTTTAGGGGGAAGATATTGGTCCCTGGGGGGGAGCATATGGTGTCACGACGGGTCTGTGGGAGAAATTTGGGGATGATCGGGTGAGAAATACTCCTCTTTCGGAAATAGCCATTGTCGGTGCTGCTACTGGAGCCGCTTCGGTGGGGATGAGACCGGTCGCCGAGATCATGTTCTGTGATTTCCTCTTTGTGGCGGGTGATCAATGGATCAATCAAACTGCGAAGATGAGATACATGTTTGGTGATCAATGTCAATTGCCGCTGTCATCAGAACTACCATTGGAGCAGGACTTTCGGCCGCTGCGTAGCATTTTCAATCCTTAGAAGGGATTCTTGCCCACATACCAGGATTTAAAACCATTATTCCGTCGACACCAGATGATGCCAGGGGTCTTCTGAAAACAGCCATTGAGGATGATAACCCTGTTCTCTTTTATGAGCATAAGGGTTTGTATAACCCTCTACTGATAACTCCAGTTTTTTTCACCCCATAGGTGGCATGTTTTTATCATAGTATCATAGAAATAAAATATTTTTTCTCCCTTTCCCTCTTTTTATTCGTATTCCATTGTTTTTTATAGTCGGTATGCCCAATTTGAGACTCTCTGAGAAATGCGACTGTTTTCTCCTCATCCAAATTCGTTTACAATTGTGGTAACGGATACATTACCCGGAAAATAACAACCTACAGTGTAAGATTAACCAGGTGGAAAGAAAATAATAAAAGTAAAAAGACGATCATCTCAGAGTGCCATGTTCCATCAAAAAAAGGACTATTATTCATTATTCTGATTGTATCAGGAACTCATATGGTCGTCTTTTTACTGAATGGAGGGTTGATCATGAAGTATATGGAATTGACTGCAGTGAAACGATTTGAATTGAAGGAAGGACCAGTGCCGAGTGTGGGTTCGGATGAGGTGCGGATTCGGGTATTGCGGGTAGGGGTTTGTGGTTCGGATATGCATGCCTATGAAGGAACACACCCGTTTGTCCACCCCCCGATGGTGCTGGGACATGAGGTGGCGGGAGTCCTTGATGTGGTGGGAAGTGGAGTAAGGGGACTCGCAAAGGGGGATCTGGTCACGATTGAACCAAACCTGGTCTGCGGTGAGTGTTACAATTGCCGGACGGGACGGTACAACATTTGTGAAAAGCTGCGAGTTATTGGATGTGTCGGGTACAACGGGGGACAGGCGGAGTATCTGGTGGTACCGGCAGAAAAGGTGTTCAAGCTTCCCGTCAACTGGACTCTCGATAAAGCAGTTCTGGTGGAGCCGATGGCGGTGGGAGTTCATGCCGTGCGGCAGGCACATTTTTACCCCGGGATGGGGGTAGTGATCATCGGAGCTGGAATGATCGGACAGGCGACCCTGCAGGCTGCACTAGCCACTGGAGCGGGAACGGTGATGGTGTCGGATCCAGTGGAGAATCGATTGAATCTTGCTCGGAAGGTGGGTGCGACAGCTCTCGTGAATCCCAGTCGAGACGATGTTTATCATAAACTGGGAGATGTGTTTGGCCAAAGGGGTCCGGATGTCGTTTTTGATTGCGTAGGAAATGAGAAGACTCTTGATACCGCCATCAATTTAGCCCGGAAAGGAACCAGGGTGATTATGGTAGGAGTTCCATTCGGTAAGATTCCAGTGAATATGGCATTCATCCAGGACCGGGAGATCGAACTCATTGGAACGCTTATGTATACCGAAGTCGATTATCGAACCACCATTCAGTATCTTTCCGATGGACGGATGAAAGCTGAGGGATTAGTCACTCATCATTATCCATTAGAAAAAGTGGACGAAGCCTTCCAAACTGCTTTGAATCTTTCATTGGGTTCATTGAAGGTACTGCTGGACATTGCAGAACAATAAATAATTCCTTCATTCAGGAAAAAAGACCAGGGAAGGGGGGAGAACTCCCTCCTTCCCTTATTTGATTTCATCTCACCCTGAAGCTCTCAAATATTTTCCCCCCCGAGGTTGACAATCGAAGCCACGAGTTATTAAAATAAAAACACCATGTCAAAACGGTTCGACAAGGAAATGGCATGATCACAATTCGTGATGTCGCCAAGCTTGCCGGTGTTGCGACGTCCACTGCGTCGATGGCTTTGAACGGCAAAAAACGAGTGAGCCAGGAAACCCGGGCAAAGGTTCTCCGAGCAGCCGAAAAATTAGAATATATCCCCAACAGCATTGCGAAAAGCTTGACTGTCCAGAAAACGGGCGTGGTGGGATTACTCCTTGCAGAGATCGTCAACCCTTATCATGCCAGTCTCACTCATTTCATTGAACGAGAACTTCGGAAAAATGGTTTTCGGATGAATCTGGGGATTTCGGAGGGGAACATCCGCCTGGAGGAGGGAGTCA
>JAPLGF010000027.1 GCA_026390275.1 Candidatus Atribacteria bacterium | reverse complement strand
AAATGTGGATCTCAACATCATTTTCAGGGTAGACGGGTTCAGGCGGAGGATAAAGATATGTTTCCATCATTTCAGGATTTTATTTCGAAAGAATGTAAAATTGCCGTGGTGGGATTGGGGTATGTTGGCTTACCCCTGCTTCTGCTCCTGGGGAAGAAATTCTCGGTTCTCGGTTTTGATATTGATCAGGAGAGGGTCAGAGAATTGAACTGTGCCATCGACCGGAGAGGGGAAATAGCAAAAGAACAATTCGAAAGGGTAGAGGTAGAGTTTGTTTCCCAGCCGGAAAGGGTAAGGGAAGCCCGTTTCATTATTGTGACTGTACCCACTCCGGTGGATAAACATAAAAGACCAGACCTCACACCGGTGATTAGAGCTTCGGAAACTGTGGGAAGAAATCTTTCCCCGCATTCCATAGTTGTTTTTGAGTCTACCGTCTATCCGGGAGTAACTGAGGAAATCTGTGTTCCCATCCTGGAGAAAGAATCTGGTTTGGTCTATCGGGATGATTTTAAAGTAGGTTATGCCCCGGAAAGGGTTAATCCGGGCGATGGGAAGCATACCCTGGAAAAGATTGTTAAGATTGTTTCTGGAAGTGACTGTGAAACCACGGCTCTCTTATCGCAGGTATATGGGAGTGTCATCGAAGCGGGGGTCCATTGTACTTTTAACATAAAAACTGCTGAAGCGGCGAAGGTAATCGAGAATACTCAGCGAGATCTCAATATTGCTTTAATGAACGAACTTTCCATTATCTTCCATCGTCTGGGTCTCGATACTCGAGAAGTCCTGGCTGCCGCTGGAACAAAATGGAATTTTCTATCTTTTGAACCGGGTCTGGTGGGGGGCCATTGTATCGGTGTGGATCCCTACTATTTGACTTATAAGGCGGAGGAGATCGGATATACTCCGCAAGTCATTCTGGCTGGGAGACAGATCAATGATTTCATGGGGAAATATGTGGCGGAACAAACCATCAAACTCATGATTCGAGCGGGAAAAAGGTTGAAAGGTGCCAAAGTCATCATTCTGGGAATGGCATTCAAGGAAAACGTCAGAGATGTTCGTAATACCCGGGTGATCGACATTTACCGGGAACTTCAGGACTACGAGCTCAAACCCTATGTTTTTGATCCGGTCGTTTTATCACCGGAAGTACAAATTGAATATGGGGTGACGCTTCTTGAAACAATGGAAGAACAATCTCCCTATGATGCGATGATCATCGCGGTCAGGCATGATGTTTTTTCTCCATTTTTTACTGGGGAGCGAATCCTTCCGTTTATAAAAGCTCCCCTGGTCCTGGTGGATGTGAAGGGAGTGTGTGATAAAAATAAGGCTCTTCAATCCGGTTTTTATTGGAAACTCTGATAAGCTGGGGGCAGGAGGAAAGATATGGCGCTTTATCTGGTCACTGGAGCAGCCGGGTTCATCGGGAGCAAGGTTACCGAGTTTTTATTAAAAGACGGTCACCAGGTGGTGGGAATCGATAACCTCAATTCATATTATGATGTAAACCTCAAAAAAAACCGGTTAGTTCCTCTTTTGAAGAATTCTAATTTTATATTCCACAAAATTGATATTGAAGATGCCAGAGAGGTGGAGAAGCTTTTTTCCGAAAATCATCTTTTTGAAGCGGTGCTGAATATCGCAGCGATGGCTGGGGTGCGATATAGCATCCAGGCACCGATGCGGTATATCAATACCAATGTCGGGGGAACGCTCAACCTGCTGGAATGTTGTAAAAAATACCAAATAAATAAATTTGTCCTTTCTTCCACCTCCTCATTGTACGCGGGACAATCCCTGCCTTTTCAGGAAGATCTCCCGGTGAACACTCCGATTTCTCCTTATGCTGCCAGCAAAAAAGCTGCGGAAGTCCTTACCTATCCCTATCATGACCTCTTTGGACTTGATGTGACGATCTTGCGGTACTTTACCGTTTATGGTCCTGCTGGTCGCCCCGACATGAGTATTTTTCGGTTCATCAAGTGGATCGATGAGGGGAGGCCTCTTCTCCTTTTTGGTGATGGGACCCAGAGTCGTGACTTTACCTTTATTGACGATATTGCCAAAGGGACCATTGCCGCACTCCAACCAGTGGGGTACGAAATCATTAATCTCGGATCAGATGATCCCCATACGGTCAATGAAGCGATTGGCATCATTGAGGAATACCTGGGGAAAAAGGCCCGTATTGAACCAAGAGAATTTGAGAAAACAGATATGAAATCTACCTGGGCGAATATTGAAAAAGCCAAAAAAATATTGGAGTGGAAACCAGATGTCCCTTTTCAGGAAGGATTGAAATGGACGGTCGACTGGTATTTAGAAAACAAAAGCTGGATCAGCACTCTTAAAATAGACGATACCGGGTAATCCCAGGACTCCAAAAAAAAGGTTGAGCCAGGAAGATGGCAAAAATTCTTATTATTTCTCATTATGCTCCTTCGCTCATCAATTTTCGAGGCGAAATGATTCGAGCGTTTGTTCA
>JAPLGF010000174.1 GCA_026390275.1 Candidatus Atribacteria bacterium | reverse complement strand
TTCAGGGACAGGAGGTGATCTTTTTCCTGCTCCTGGAACTCCAATCTACCGTAGACTTCCAGATGCCCTACCGTCTCCTCCTCTACCTGGTGGAGATCTGGCGGGACTTCCTGAAAAACACCCCACCAAACGAAGCAGAACGGAAGGAGTTCCTCCTTCCCTCAGTGATCCCCCTCGTCCTCTACAACGGAGAAGCACCCTGGACCGCAAAACAGACCTTTGGGGAATACCTCTCCGGAGGAGAGCTCTTTGAGGAGTACCTCCTCAACTTCCGTTATTTCCTGATCGATGTCCATCGCTATACCGAGGAGGAGCTTCTCACCCTTTCCAACCTGATCGGTGCCGTCTTCTACCTGGATCAGGAAAACGATGGGAAGGAATTAATCAGACGACTAAAAAAAATCATTGGTTTCTTTAGGGATATGCCGGATGAATTGATTATTCTTTTTATGCACTGGATTAAATTTGCTTTTTCAGCGAAGGTTCCTCGATCCCTTCAGGAAAGTATAAGGAAGATCATTAATGAATCCAAACCAAATGAGGTGAATACCATGATATCCAATCTGGCCAAGACTCTGGAAGAAATGGAACAGAAAGCGGAAAAGAGAGGAGAAATGAAAAAAGCAAAAATAATTGTTCGTCAGATGCTCCGCAAGGGAATGGATGAGGAACTCATCGCAGAACTCACCGGACTTTCCAGGGAAGAAGTGGAGAAGATGAAAGAAAAAAATGATTGAACAAATGGTGACTTTAACTTAATAACTGAGTGCCAGGCACCGGAAACCTTACCCGGTTGTAGTAGGCCCTGGCATACCCGGGGTTGATCTCCATAACTTGATAACTTGGTGCCAGGCACCGGATAACTCCCCTTGTGTCTCCCTTGCTCTTGATCTGCATTGCACAAGAAATTAGAGGATAGCAATATTTGTTTTTCCCTTCTTTTTAGTATTCAAAGATAGTACAAAAGAGATCCACTCCGATATCATCAAGGGCCATATCTGGCTTTGCAATGAAACAAAATTTTGAAAGAATATAGTTTGCAATGCGTTCACTTCTTAATCCCTCTCTCCGACTATGGGATATCATTTCTGACCTTTCCTCCTCCTGAAGCTTTTTATATTCCCATAAAAAGCTAATGTTTATATTGTTCTTTTGTACCAATCTCTAAAAGATCAACTCTCAATCTTTCAGCATATGAATAGGAAATAAATCCATATTCAGGAGTTTCTTTATAGGCTTCCTCCTCGTGGGATTCTTCCGATATCTGGCGGCCGGAATAATATTTAAAGCGCTCGGCGACATATTTCATGACGTTCAATTCACTTTCAGTGAAAAGAGTTTTATTCCATAAGCTTTTCGGATGGATAACCTGACCGGCAATCCCCTGTTCCGGATCAATTTCTTTGTACTCCAGCTCAATTAGCCCTTCCTTCTCCATCAGGGGATATAATAGCTTAAACTCTTCCGGAACCGGTCCATACTGATGGCACAAGTATCGAGAGCCACTGATGGAACGGTTATTCAATCGGTAATGGAGCATGTCAGCGTACCAGAGCATTTTATTGGCTTTGGTTGGGTAAAAACACTCGGAGCATATTTTGGCAAAGAACAGCACCATGTTCATAATTTTGGCTAAATTAAATTCGATGAAACCGGTATAGATGTCCTGGTTTCGGTAAAAAGAAATAGCAGGTAATGAAACACTCTGTTTCCATTTCTGGAGCAAATCGGTTAATCGCTTTTCAAATACACCTTTTTCGCGGGAACTCACTGCACCAGGGTTTTCTTCATATCGTCGCTGCATAAACTCCGGATCCGCCGCCTGGCGGATGAGCAGGTCCTGGGCTTTCTCCTGAATCGAACCCATTTCATAGCGGTGAATGGTCACTTCTCCAAAGCCAAGTAAGCGGGAAAATGCTTTCTGGCTCAATCCATATCGTTCCCGAACCTCCCGTATCTCCACCGGAGATAGGAGACCGTGTTTCTGTCGGTACTGGTCGAATACCAGCCGCTGGGTATTGGCATCCAGCTCATCATCATACAAGTCTTGACTGCATTGAGGGCAGATGGCCACGTGAGTGAGGACTTCAAAGGCTTCTCCCCTTACGGTAAAGGTTTCCTTTCGTTCCACCACATCGGCGTTGACCGTCTTTCGGCATTCAAGACAATAAACCGATCGCTTCATTCATTTTCCTCCTTCAGAGAGAGTCACTTCATGGGATACTTTGGGGGATGAACCGATTGGCAGATTGCGACCTTTTCTTCCCAATCAACTTGCAAACGGATGTAGAGTATCTTACCCTGTATAGTCATCTTAAATGCCCAGCATTCGAGATAATTGTACTGAGTGTCCTGATGAGGTCCACTGTAATAATCCTGCGGAGTTAGCTTACACAACATTTGTTTGAAATCTTCAATCGAAATTCCAAGATCGGTGAGTGTTTGGAGACTATCCCTTCTCGACCATATAAAGAACCGATAATGTTTGGTAAAATCCCGAAATATTTTAAGAAATTCTCGTATGGCGTCAAGTGATATGTTCAACCCCTCCCCATGATTATATCCGTTATCATATGATTACGCAATAGCTCTGTTATTTACTAACCACACAAATGAGATCCATATCTCTCAAAGGGAAAGATAATATTCTTTCAGTAGAGTAGACCCTGGCACATCAACTTTAGGCGTGGCCTATCAGTTTGCTCCCCGTTTCCTTTGGGAGTGCCTCACTATCCAGACCATGGTTGGTGTGCCAGAAGCCCCTC
>JAPLGF010000153.1 GCA_026390275.1 Candidatus Atribacteria bacterium | reverse complement strand
ACCTATACCTGAAAATGACCATCCTCAAGGAATCTCCCCTTTAGCTGTGTGGATCAGGCTGAAAAATTGCCTCATAATTTAAAAATTTTTAATCTTTGCAGTATTCAAAATATGGGTCTCGAAAAATGGGCCAAAGAGACACCAGAAATCCGAAAAAGGTATTTTGCGGGCAAAATGGTGATTGGCAAAGGTCCCACCTGCAAAAAATAATTTGCCCCTGAGATCGGATACATCATTTCTCTATTTGGTGTGATGGGAAGAACGGTATTCTACCAGCCGGATGTCAACTTCCGATAGGGTCCCATGGTGTAAATAGACATATCGGGTAATCCCCACTCCGGGGACAAAATAGTAATCCGTGCGGTCCGGTGAAGTTTGGTAAACCAGGTGATATTCTTCATAGGGATGATTCGGAACCAATCCCTTCACCAGGGGAAAGGTTTTCGTGGTAACCTCCTGGACCACCCAAACGTACATGGAGTCGTTTCGGGTGATTTGGTCTGTTTCTCCAAAGATTTTCTCTGGAAAAAGGGGAAGTTCGAGGAAGAGTTCATCATCACTCACCAGTCCGACCAGTGGATCGTTGGGATCGTTGATGCGCTTCCAGAGCTCTGGGGACCGTTCTGGATAGATTAAAAAGTAGTAAATATCTCCCGCCCGGAGTAGCAGGTATTCTCCGGGCTTTTTCCCTTCTTCATAAAAAGCAAGATCAGTGACGAATCCCTTCATTAAAGCTGCTTTGAGATTATTATTTTCCCAGGATTCCTGAACACTCACCACCCAGGTGAGGGACTTCTCGCGCTTTTCTTCTGAATCGGGAACCTGCCAGGCTACTTTTCCCTGGTAGATCCAGGAATCCCCCTTTTCGAATGGGAATCCGGCAAGAATGGCATTACCAGTTGCTCCTGCCCTGCTGGAAAGAAACCCCACTCCCATTGAGAGGAGAAAAAAGATAAAACAAACGTGCATAAGCCTGTTGTTCATGGTTAACGACTCCTTTTAAGGAGAAACTCGCCTGAGCAGTCTATACCAGCCCTGCTTCTTCCCGGGCGATTTTACACCACCGGATGACATTCTGGGGGTTACGACCGATGGTGTGATTATCCTTCATGATGATCTCCACCCGGCAGTTCTTCGTGATCCGGAAAGCCTCCCGGATTTTTTTCCGAATATAGTCTTCATCGATCTGGGACACGGCAATATCAGCCGGATTGGGTTTTAGAGAATAGACGTAGTCCCTCCCTAATTTTTCCGCCATAATTTCCATGTTTGCCCAGGGAGAAACCGAGACCCGTCGTAATCGGGGAACATTCTTCACCACGTCCCAACGGTGATCGAGCGGTTCACAGCACCCATAACAGTTGAGCCCAAATTTTTCCAGCAGAGGGAGTTGGTAGGGAAAGATGAATTCGGCAAACATTTCAGGTGAAACATAACAGGTCTCCTGGCTCTCTCCAAACCCCCACATATCGAAGGGACGGACCTGTTTCCCGTCAAAATCCGGCTGCGGGAGCTCATGGGTGTATCCGAATCCACCCGATCCCACATATGTTCCATCGCTGTTCAGGCTCAAGAGGTTATTTTTCTCTAAAAAATCCAACTTGGCCAGATGTCCGTCCCGAAGAAAAGCCATGAGTCGATGAAGCCCGTCGGGATAATCGAACATATCGACCATGATCTGCTCCAACCCCCGGAGATTGACACCTGTCCAGGTTAAACCGAGTGTCCACCACCAGATCCCCTTGAGACGTACCGTGAGAAAATCACTGAAGATATCCCGGGCAAGAGAGTGGACCTGATCCGTTGTTTTATAATCAATTTCCAGGGTGGGGAAGCGAAGCTTGTCGATGTCAACATAATCCTTGAGGGGAGCATTCCAACGGTAGGAACCTCCATCTTCTCCTCCAATCTTAACCTCGTGCATCCCCCAATCGTTTTCATGATGAATATAAAAAATATCAAGGCAAGGCTCGGTTACCCGATCATCTCCCATGCTCGCTCCCCAGAAAATTTCTTTAAGTAGCAACATTTCCCAATGTCGGGCCAGACCCCCCTCACACTGCAAGATGTCTTCAGGAATGATTTCGTTCCAACCATTTTCCGGATCGCAAAAAATAACCGGCCGGGTGGGATGCAATTCATTATGCTGATACCAGAGTTCTCTTTTTGTTTTTTCAATGGGACGGGCAGCAAGCTCTGCTACCTTTTGGGCTAAATCGCGCAGGATGACGCGGTCGTTCTCTGTTACCGTTAAATTGACCAGAGTGTTCATCGCCGTCGTCAAACCAAAAGCCGTTTGATCTGACATCCCGGTTCCTCCTTTCTAAAATGGGTTTTGTCCTGACATGGTTTTCTTTTCGCAGTATTTTCGGGACAGAAATTCGTGATCAGTTAAACTGAGGTAATGTCCCATCCCCCTGTGATTGGTTTTGTTGTGGCGTATTTTGATTAAAAAAAGGGGGAAGGGTTTGCTGGGGTGTCTGCTGTTGCGGGAGTAAAGGTGTCTGTTGCTGCGGGAGAAGTGGCTGCTGTTGAAATTGAGGAGCAACGAAAGTAAAGGAACTGAGGATCTGGCTAAAGATCGGCTGGTATTGTTGAAACTTAGTCATTTCAATGGTACAGGTTGAAACATACGCCTTACTCTGATTCATAACGAATAAAACCATTAAGGCCATGTTCACCTGTTGCATGGTCGCGGTATAGAGAACTATTTTGGCAGGTTGATTGGAAATCATGATGTTTTGCGATTGCACCGTTTGTAAGTTGGGCATCTGCGTTTGTGATTGCTGGGTATAGGCAGAAACGAAAGCATCCAGATTCATCTGTTGTTGCAGGGGATAGATTATAATGTTGAGATTCTCCCGGAAAATATCTTGTGGGGTCTCGGGAGGTGCTAAGAAATAGGTGACATCCATACCATTCATGTTCTGGGAAGCCTGTTGCCAGTTCGAGGGATACTGAATGGTATATCCCTGGGCTGGATTCTGGAATGGAACCAAATTTTGTGCCCCGACACTCCCCACACTGAGAAAAATAAGCAGTGCAATGAATACCACTCTTCCTTTTCTGAACATACAAAACACCCCCTCTATAATGAAAAAATTTTTTGGAACACTAAAGACGAATAACCTTCCGGTCTTTCCCACCAGGGTGGGGAAAAGAGAGAATAAGAAAGAGAACGGGATTTAAAACTGGGAAATAAATACTGCAATTTTCCAACACTCTATCCTCCTAATTATGAATTATAAATTTGCCGGGACCAGAAAACAATACTACCCTGAAAATGATGTTGAGTCGTTGAGTTGGAAAGGACCCCCTATCCGTCATCCTGAGGAGCGTATAATGCAATGTGAGGATCTCATCTTTTTAATTCCCCCATCGAGGGGGGTAGGGGGCGTGCCTCGATATTTTCCTCCCCTGATGGCGCCAGCGTCCTGGTATAAGGGTCTACCCCGATTGAAATATTTTACAACTTTTTTTGTTTTACTTTGCATTCCAATGAACCAATAAGGGGGTTTCAGTATGTTCCGTCCAATTTTGAAAAGAACTCTGTTTTTCATCACCGTAGTGGGAATAGTTTTGATCAGTGGCGTTGCCCTGGCACATCCACCTTCGGCGGTCAATCTCAGCTACGATAAGGACGCTAAACTCCTGAAGATAACAGTCTTGCACAGTGTCCCAAATCCTACGGGGGATCATTTCGTGAAGCAAGTCACTGTAAAACTGAATGGAATCCAGGTAGTCCTCCAAAACTTTCTATCTCAATCCGGAAACGGTGAGCAAGTCGTACAATACGTGATCATCGACGCCAAGCCGGGAGATTCCGTGGAGGTCCAGGCCTTTTGCAGCAAGTTCGGGGATAATACCAATATACTTAAAATACAATGAGAAAAGTTTCCTTTTGAAGGTTCCGGTATTCGGCATGATTGATTAGGTTTTGTTTTTTGACATATGAATATATATTGATATAATAGTAATGGAACGGGTTCCGAGGGGTTTACTTGCTGAAGGGTTGTAAAATGGGGGGTTTTCTCCCCTGGTTCTCCCGCTTATTGAGGGAGTTTACATCAACCCAAGCATGATGAAAGGAAGATATTTCGTTCCTTTCTGGCGTAAGAGCAGCAGGAAGGTTCGTTGGAACCCGTTCTCTTTTTCCCCTTTTTACCCTCCCAGGCTGACCATGGTTCACTTCTTAAAAAAATCCCCAAGTCCCGGGAAAATAGATATAATACAGGAAAAACAGAAGGTCGTGAGGTGTCCATTGATTAAAAATTTGTCTTCTCAGAATCACTGGATTGATCTCCGAAGCGATACGGTCACTCATCCCACAGAAGAAATGCTTGATGCGATGCGAAATGCCGAAGTGGGAGATGATGTGTATGGTGATGACCCCACCGTCAATCTTTTAGAAAAGAAAGCGGCGGAAAAAGTAGGAAAGGAAGCCTCTCTTTTTGTGCCCAGCGGTACTTTTGGAAACCAGCTGGCCCTCCTCACCCATACCCAGCGGGGAGACGAGGTGATTATTCCTCCTACCAACCACATTGTCATGCATGAAGTGGGTGCCTCTGCGGTCATTGCCGGTGTTCAACTACGGTTCATCCATGACGATCGAGGAAGGGTAGAGATTTCCGAACTCTGCTCCCTGGTTCGGGATAGTGATATTCACCATCCCCGCACCGGTCTCATCTGCTTAGAAAATGCTCACTCTTCGGGCACAGTAATTCCCCTGCAGGACATGAAAGACGTCTATACTTTTGCCCGGTCGGTGAGCATCCCGGTCCACCTCGATGGAGCACGGATTTTTAACGCCGCTGTTTCCTTAGGGATGGAAGCAGGGGAAATTGCACAATACTGTGATTCGGTCATGTTCTGCCTGTCGAAAGGATTGTGCTCCCCCATCGGATCGCTCCTTGCCGGGACAAAACCATTTATCGATCGAGCCCGGAAGAACCGCAAGCTCATGGGAGGGGGACTCCGCCAGGTCGGTTACTTAGCCGCCCCGGGATTGATTTCCTTGGAGAAAATGACGAAAAGACTGGGTGAAGACCACGAAAACGCCCACTACCTGGCAACAAAACTACAAAACATCAAAGGAATCACCGTGTTAAAGGATCGATTGGATATCAATATGGTGTTCTTCCAGGTACACCGGATCCCCTTTGATGCGGACTCTTTCGTGCAGTATCTTTATGACCAGGGGATAAAAATGAATTTGCCGTCAGAGGGTGAATTCCGTTTCGTCACCCACTACTGGGTTCAAAAGAGGGACATCGATTCCGTGATGGCAGTGATTAATACCTTCTTTTCCCACAGTTGAGGATTCCGGATTTCAGGCCGTCTTCGACGGCCTGAAATCAATGCATCATGTCCTGATAAATCGATTCCGTTTTCTGGATAACCCGGGAAACCGGTACTCCCAGCTGTTCGGCATACCAGACCGCTCCCCCTGCTCCTACTCCTTCCTTCACAAATCCTTTTTCATAATCAGCCAGTCCCGGGAACGGCGAGTGGGAAAAATTGAGCTGGGCTTCAAAAGTATCAACTTTGATTTTTTTTGCCAGCTCCCGGAAATGGGCGTTTCGATCTTCGGCAACATATCGTGTCGTTGCCACTCGCAGGGGACGTGACATTCCGCTCTGTCGGGCAACTGCCGCCACCGCCAGCATCTGGGTTCCTCCCGCCAGGGTGATGTCCACATCCTCCGTCAAACCTGCAATCATTCCTGCCACCGTGATTTGCATGGGGTCACCAAGTTCCATGGCAGCGAGGCGTCCTCGACCCTCCATCTCTCCATTCTGTATTTTCAACCGGCGAGCCGCTTCCTCCCACACCCTTTCTTTCAAAGAGATGGGATTCACCGGACTCGCCGAGGATACCATCCCATTATAACCCAGCGCCCGAAGAACCAAAAAAGCAGTGGTAGTTCCTCCCGGAAGAGATTCAGCGATCACCATTCGCTTTGATACCTTTCCCAGTTGTTCCCCCAGACTCTTCGCTTTTTTCCATAATTCCTCCGCCCGAGGAACCGCGGTTTCATAACGGGGATCCTTCCCCGGATCCCCGTTCATCTCCACATAAGGTACCACTGGTGGGAGATAGGTCCCGACCCGAACCACCAGTACGGGAAAACCTGCTTCACAATACGCAGCTCGAGTGATAATAGCCGGGGTGGGATGTCCCTCCGGATCCACAGGAATCACATCAATCACCTGAGGCTTTCCCCACAGCACCATATCCGCATCAGCGGGAGCGGTAAATGGAATCACCTCGGGATTAGACCCCGCCACCGAAATGCCAGGTATCTTGCATACTTCAGTACCACTGATCACCAGTATGAACACGTAACGTCCTCCTATCCTGAAAATGATGTTGAGTTGGTAAGGACCGTGAGTCGGGTAAAAATGTTGAGTTGGAAAAACTCCCCATCAGGAATCTCCCCCTGGGGATAAAAGGGAAACAGGGGGAAACATCCTGAAAATACGGTGAAAAGATGTAGAATTGGGGAATTGAAAAAGGCACCATCCCACAATCCCTCCCCGGAGGGGAACTCTTTGGTTCCCCCATCGAGGGGGCAGAGGAAAGTGTACTTTTCTCTGGTGTCTTCTATCCTTCCTAATTCCACATTCTCCAAGATTATTTTGATTCTTTCAAGAGCTGCATCCGGTATTTTTCCGCATCCAGCTGCTGGATGGCTTCGCACTCTGTTGCGGTCAGAATCCGTGGTTCACCAAACATTTTGGCAGTCATCAAAATTCGTGCTGACTCTTCGATGATCTCGGTCCTCTGAAAAGCTTCCTTCAGGTTATTCCCCACCGTGAGCGCTCCGTGTCCGATGAGGAGCACGCCGTTCTTGTCTGCAATCTGCTTCTGAACCGCCGAAGCCAGGGTGGGTGTACAGGGTGTCATATAATCAACCATGCCCAAAGTCCCTAAGTAGGCCACAAAATCTGGGAACATTGC
This sequence comes from Candidatus Atribacteria bacterium, assembly GCA_026390275.1. GTDB lineage: Bacteria > Atribacterota > Atribacteria > Atribacterales > Atribacteraceae > JAPLGF01. Next base: position 792 of record JAPLGF010000153.1, on the reverse strand, counting down.
TTCAATCTTCCCTCCACCTCCAATGACACCAATGGTAAGAGGGGGATGCGTATGAATCACCGCTTGAATATCCGGCCGTTGGAGATAACAATACCAGTGCATCACCACTTCGGAGGACGGTCTCCCCGTTCCCAATGTTTTCCCGGTTTCCAAACTCACCGGAATAAACCCTTCCGGAGGGATCTCATCAAACGCCAAACCACTGGGAGAGATGAGCATCACATCCTGGTAACGGGCGCTGATATTTCCCCCTGCCCCCACCACCAGTCCCCGGGTAATGATCTTCTTTCCCCATTTCACCAGTTCCTCACGTAACTCCCGTTCTGTCATGACCTCCAACTCCTCTCTGCCCTGAAAATGATGTTGAATTGTGAGATGTTGAGTCGCTTAGTTGGAAAAGGTGTCCCTGACTGTTATCTCTTCGTCCCTTCCTTTTCCCCTCTCCCAGGCATGGGTGCTTTTCCCAATCGTTTCTTTCTGGTTGGATCGATTAAAAATCTACGCCGTAGGCTTGTCGGGCGAGGGGGGTATTTTCACCCCTTGCTGGTGCCTCTGAAGCCTTTATTATAAACTTCCAGTACCATTTTGAAAATAACTTGATGAGGAATGCTTCTCGGGAAGAAGATCATCTGTATAAAATTCCCTTTTCACTTTTTTGTATTGAAATCAATTTCTTTTAGTATAGAATAAGCATAGTAGAAGAAAATAGGTTACCAGTACAATTCTTTTCCAAAACATTCAACGATCTTTTCAAGTCAAGGAGAAGGAGAAATGGCCCGGCTGGAGGAACTC
>JAPLGF010000011.1 GCA_026390275.1 Candidatus Atribacteria bacterium | reverse complement strand
GGGAAGTAATTTGTCGAGCAGGGGAACGATGGCATTCATCATCAATATACCGAACGTGACCCCCTCCGGATAACCTCCCATCAGACGAATGATACCGGTGATGGCACCGGCTCCGAAGGCAAAAATCAAACGCCCGTTGCGGGAGAGAGGAGAGGTGATATAGTCATTGGCCATGAAACAAGCCGCCATCAAAGCCCCCCCGGCTAACATATGGTACAGAGGGTTTTGCCCACCGAGGATAACCACGAAAGAAAGTCCGGCCATATACAAAACCGGAATGTCCCATTTTACAATTCCCCGCCAGAGGAGATAGAAAAAACCAGCCAGGAGAAGAAGGGCCGAGGTCTCTCCTATCGATCCCGGCACCGTTCCGATAAAAAGCCTCCCCAGGATATTCGGTTCCAACTGATGGAGTACCTGGAATCCATAGGCTTTGGAGATGGCAAGAGGGGTGGGAGTGGTGATGACATCCAGCCCCTGGGGAAGGGCCATGGCCCCGCCTTCCAGATTGGGAAATCCGTATATCCCTTTGACCACCCAGGTGGTCATGATTTTCGGCCAGGAAATGATGAGCACCGCCCGGCCCACCAGGGCGGGATTGAAGATGTTTTGTCCCAATCCACCGAACATCTGCTTTCCCAAGATGATCGATACCCCACCCCCGGCGATGGCCATCCAGAAGGGAGCTCCGGGAGGAAGAGAAAGACCAAGAAGCAGACCGGTAACCAGGGCGCTTCCATCCGAAATCGTTATTTTCTTTTTAAAGAGAAGACAGTCGAAACATTCAAAACCAATACAACTCAAGATGGAAACGAGCACGGGGAAAAGGGTGTAGTGGATACCAAAAAAAGAAATACCAAAAATGGTTGCCGGTAGGAGAGCCAGGACCACCTGACCCATGATCGCGGGAACATTGGCATCACTCTTCAGGTGGGGAGCAGGATTTTGGAGAAACCGAATAGCATTTTCCATGCTATTTTCCTCCTTTTCTGGAACGTCGAAGTAGTTCCACTTTCGCCATCTTGATGAGGTGGGTGATGGGAATTCCTGAGGGACAGACATAGGAACAACTTCCACATTCTATACAGTCCACGACCCGGAAATTCTGTGCTTCATCAAACGCTTCGAACTCCACGAAACTGGCAAGATTGGTGGGGAGAAGATACATGGGACAATGATCCACACACCGTCCGCATCGAATACAGGGGTACTCTCTTTTTTCTCTTACGGTACTCCAGCAGACAAAACCAGATGTTCCTTTGATCACGGGAACATCCAGTGTCACCTGGGCGATACCGGTCATGGGTCCACCCATCACCACCCTCCGAGGGGGAGTACTGAACCCCCCGCAAAAATTCACCACGTCTTCTAATCGGACCCCCAAGGGGACTTCGATATTAGCGGGGTTCTGAACACAATCACCCGAGATGGTGATGACTCGTTCTATCAACGGCCATCCCTCCTCCGCTTTTCTCCCGATCGCCCAGGCGGTTTGTACGTTACTCACCACCACCCCCACATCCAGGGGAAGTCCTCCCGGAGGAACCTCTTTCCCGAGAATGGTCTGGATGAGGTGTTTTTCTGAACCTTGGGGGTATTGAGTGGGAAGGGAAAAAACTTCACAGGGAACCGGCATATCGGGGATGGCGGCACGTATCTTTTCCAGCGCGTCGGGTTTATTCTCTTCGATTCCGATGATGATCTTCTGTGCCTCACAGGCTCGCCGAAGAATACGCGCTCCCCGGAGGACGGTCTCTGTTTTTTCCACCATGACCCGGTGATCACAGGTGAGATAGGGCTCACATTCCGCACCATTGAGAATAAGAATGTCGATCTTTTTTCCCTCCGGAGGAGTGACTTTCACATGGGTGGGAAATGCTGCTCCTCCCAACCCCACAAACCCCCCTTCCCGGATCCATTGCCGGAGAACGGGAATACTCATCTTATCCAGGTCGGGGTCGGAGAACAGAACGGATCGTTCTTCTCTTCCGGAACCGTCATTTTCAATAACTATGGAAGGGAATTTCCCCCGCATGGGATGAGGCCATTCTTCAACAGAAACGACTTTCCCGGCAATGGGTGAGTGGAGCGGGGCGGAAATATAGGCATCGACATCGGCAATTTTTTGCCCTTTTTTTACTGCATCTCCTTTTTTAACCAGAGGAAGTAAAGGGGAACCGGTATGCTGGAGAAGGGGTAAAAAAACTTTTCCTGGTGAAGGGAAGGAGACTATTGCCTGACCGGAAGTGATTTCTTTGTAAGCGGGTGGATGAATCCCTCCCCGAAAACTTTTTACTTTCATTGAATCCAGCCTCCATTGTGATTCAAAAAAACTGCGAAAGTACTGTTTTATACTTTAAGCCATTCCAATTTCATCTTCGATAAAGCGGGTATGAAACTCTCCCCTTAAAAAATCCTCGTTCTGAAGAATCTTGAGGTGAAAGGGTACTGTCGTCGATACCCCTTCAATGATAAACGAATGCAGTGCTTCCCGGGATCGGCGAATGGCAAAGTCCCGATTACTATCCCAGACCACCAGCTTGGCCAAAAGGGAATCATAATAGGGTGGGACCTCGTAACCAGAATAGCAATGTGAATCCACCCGAATACCCGGACCACGGGGAATCTCAAAAACGTTGATATATCCTGGTGCGGGAGCAAAATTGCGGGTGGGGTCTTCGGCATTGATTCTCATTTCAATGGCGTGACCTCGGGGGTGAATCTCTTCCTGGTTTATATATAAGGGTTCTCCGGAAGAGAGGCGAATCTGTTCTCTCATGATATCAATACCGGTAATCATTTCGGTTATGGGATGTTCCACCTGGATCCGAGCATTCAACTCCATAAAATAAAAATTGGAATCATCGGTGACCAGGAATTCTAAGGTTCCACAGGTGGTGTATCCAAAAGCCCGAGCTGCTTTCACCCCGGCATCGTAGATTTTCGCTCTGAGTTCCGGGGTCAGAGCGGGGGACAGAGCTTCTTCTAATATTTTTTGACGCCTCCTCTGGAGAGAACACTCCCTTTCCCCCAGGTGAATGATTTTTCCAAATCCATCTGCCAAAATTTGAATCTCGATATGACGTGCCCGGGGAATAATTTTTTCGATATACACTTCCTCGCTCCCAAAGGCAATCCTGGCTTCTCTCCGGGCACTAACAAAGGCATCTTCCATGTCTTTCTCCATCTCGACACCCAGTATCCCCCTTCCTCCTCCTCCCAGACAGGCTTTAATCATGATGGGAAATCCAATATCCTTCCCGATATCATGTGCTTCCTGGAGAGAATGAACT
>JAPLGF010000343.1 GCA_026390275.1 Candidatus Atribacteria bacterium | reverse complement strand
TTTTTCCTTGAGCCAGCCCCTGGTCTCCTGGGACAGATGAATGGAGTGGTTATCCAGAATGATCCGTATTTTCCAGTCCGACCGGTAGTACTCGTCCGCTTCGGAGAGAAACTCGATGAATTCTTTGCTGCGATGCCGTTCCCGAACAATACTGAGAAGGTGTCCGTCGTATAGATCGATGCCAGCGGGGAGGGACAGGGTGCCATGACGTTTGCACTCCTGATCCCTTCCCCAGGCGGAATGGTGTTTTCTATACCGGCATACCGGAGGAAAAGGCGCTGAAAGGGAGAGTGCTCCCAGTAAAACTGGATTTCGCCCAGACCATCAACCGCTTCCCGGGCTTGCCGGTAGAAAGCCTGATCGAAGCGATAGCGGACGCTGGTGACGATCTCCTCCAGGATGCGGAGATCGTCGATGGTTTTGACCGGATGCTCGACGTAATGCCAGGAGCACCCCCACTCTCCCAACCTCTTTTTCCCCACGGGGAGAGCAAAAGACCACGGTGACATCGTCTCCCTGCCGGGTTTCAAACACTCCTGATCCCGGGGGGAAATCGAAATGGATGAAGGTGTTGGGAGAGGAGATATCCCGCCCCTCGCCGTAATAATAGCGTACCGAACACCCCAGATTTCGATAGAGATCGATCCCTGTTTGCAAATGAGATCGACGATGACGGGTCGATTGATTTTTCGAAGTAAACTGGGAGTTCCCCTCATTTTTTTATTACTAACCTTTAGTAAAAAAGGCCGAAAATATGATTGAACGGGCTGGATCAAGGCTGGAGGACAAGTCGTTCAATAAAAATAAACCTCCCTTATAAATATAGAATAATCGAATAAGTTTCAAGATAATATAATAAAATATAGGTAAATTGAGATTGATAATAAAATAATCACTGTTTAAATGAATTTAAATAGATTTAATTCTAAGATTACTCCTTTTAATTCTATTTAAAATAGATATAAATCTATCTATCATTCGGAATTGACACCATTTCCGCTTTGTGTTAGCTTGAATGTAAAATTTGTGAATGTGATACACAAAGTTGTAAATGTCTGATCCCAAAGCCCTTATTGAAAAGTTTGATCTGAATTAAAGTTAAATTCATAAGGGGGTGGTGGGGAATAATAATAAGGAGGGAACCATGAGTTTTCTGAGAGCTGTTCAAGCGATTCATTTGGAAGCGACCGATAAAAAACCCCAATTGGAAACGATTTTTCATCCCGAATTCATTCAAAACATCAGTCAGATTGATCCCTACCAAAATTCACTGAAAGCCCACGTAGAAACCTACAAAGCCCTGGATATCGATATTACTTTTGATTTCAGCCTGAACGTCGAAGCCGAAACTTTTGTAGAAGGAGAATTGAAATACACCGGTGCTCAAACTCATAGCCAATGGGGGGTGGGTGCTGGAATCTGGGACTGGACCAAAAGGTTTGAGGATGTTGATGAGGTGGTTCGGTATGATCCCTTTGAGCACGATTCCAGAAGTTTAGCGGAGATGGTCAAAGACTTTCGTCGCGAAAAGGAGTTTTATGAATCTCTCATGGGTTCCTCCTGTCTGGTGCCCCACTTCCTTCGGTCAACGCTGTTTTTTTATCTTATCACGGTTTTTGGCTGGGAAATGACCTGTTTTACCATCAAGGATCGGGAAAAAGAAACCAAAAAGCTGATCGAACGGTTAGCGAACTACTCCATCCAGCAGGCGGAAGCCCTCTCCCAACTCGGGTATGATTTGATCATCAGTCACGACGATATCGCCATGGCTTTTGGTTTGGCCTTTTCCAAATCTTGGTATCAAGACCAGATTTTTCCCTGGTACGAAAAGATCTGGCAAACCCTCAAAAAACATGGAACCAGGGTGGTATTCTGGTCGGATGGAAAAATCGATAGCGTGGTTGAAGAAATTTTCACATTGGGTGCCGATGGCATCTTCCTCGAGCCCATGAATGATATCGAGAAAATCGCACAACAGTTTGGAAAGGAAAAAATCATCATTGGAAACATCAATTCCACCATTCTCACCTTCGGTGACAAAGAGGATATTCGAACGGAATTGAAAAGAGTGTTTTCCGCCACCCGGGATTGCCCGGCCTATATCATTCATGCCGCTGGTGGTATTCCCCACAATGTCCCCCTGAAGAATGTTGAAACCTATTTTCAGCTCTGTGAAAATTACCGTTGCGAAGGCTGGATTTGAGTCCCATGGCTTCATACCATGAAAATTCCTGGGAGAACCCGGAAAACTCGGAGAAAAGGAGGGAATAAATAAGCCGGAAAAGATCGATCATAGGATAAAAAAAGCAACAGAGAAGTTGAGTCTCGAAGCGATTTTGAAAAAGAGGGTTAAAACTGAAGGAGGGTTTAGAATGAGGAAAAATCGATTATTTCAAATTGGTATCATCATCAGCGTTTTATTGATGGTGAGTTTTTGGGCGTATGGGCAAGATTTTCAAGGTCAGGAGGTGAGATGGCTTTTTCATGGGTCTCACTTTGAGTCAGGATTCAAGCCCTGGAGTGAAAAATGGGCGGCCGAGCATAACGCCAAAGTAATCACCACCGTGGTTCCCTTTGAAGACCTGTATCAAAAACTTATGACCGAGTTGGTAGGCGGCGGTGGGGATTACGATATCATTCAATACATGTATCCCTGGGGAGGGACCGTTGCGGGCGGAGGTTATCTCTTGCCGTTGAGTTCCTATATCGATGTCAACTCCGATTGGTGGAAGGACATCACCCCGGTGAACCAAAAAGCCGGCATGTGGAATGGAGAAATTTACGGGTTGACCCACGATGGTGATACCCATATGTTTTATTTCCGCAAGGATATCTTTGAAAATGAAGAAGAAAAAGCCAATTTTAAAGCCCAATTTGGCCATGATCTCCGTCCTCCGGTGACCTGGGATGAATATTTAGACGCCGCCAATTTTTTTACCCGGAAAAAAGGTGACAAACTGGCCGGTGAAGTGCTGACCCAGGACTTTTATGGAGCGGCAGAGCTATTGGGCCGGCCCAATGTGTACTGGTGGTTTTTGACCCGATTTTCAAATTTTTCCGTTCCTTATTTTGATCTAGAAACCATGGAGCCGAAGATCAATGGACCAGAGGGGGTTCGTTGCCTGGAAAATATGATCAGCTGTCTTCCCTTTATGCCCCCTGGAGTTTTGAATTTTGGTTGGGCGGAGGGAAACGCGGCCTTCATGAATGGACAAGCGGCTATGATCGTGATCTGGACTGATACCGGTAAACGGGCCAATGCCCCTGAACTCTCAAAGATTGTAGGAAAAGTGGGTTACGGATTGGTGCCGGGGTGGTTGGTTGATGGAAAGCTGAAACAAAGAACCTTCTTGTCTGGTGGTGGCTGGATTTTAGGAGTACTGAAAGATGCCAAGCACAAAGAAGCAGCCATCTCATTGATTAAGTATCTCACCGGTCCTGAGGTAAGTTTGGTAAATGTAACTGACTATAATACCGCAATGGATCCCTACCGTTATTCCCATATAAAATCAGAAAAATTCCGCAATCTTTTCCCCCAGGCCGGTGAATTTCTTGATGCCATTGAGAAAAACTTCGAAAGCGGTTGGCCGGAGCTGGCGCTTCCAGGCGGAAGTGAATATATGGATGTTCTCGGCCTCTATGTGCATCGGGCTCTCAATGGAGAGTTGAAGCCCCAGGACGCTTTGAACGCCGTTGCCGAAGAATGGAAAAAGATCACCAAGAAATACGGTTTGGAGGAACAAAAGAGAATTTTCCAGGAGTTCATGACTCCATACCTCCCGAAAGAATAGCTCCAGTTCAGCAAGAAAGACAAAAAAACCAGCCTGATTCCACAGAATCAGGCTGGTTCCAGCTGATCGAATGAAAATGAATTCTGGTTATGGTGGGGAATAATATGAAAAAACAATATGCAGCCGTTTGGTTTGTTTTACCCGCGACCATCATTATTCTTTTATTGGTTATCTATCCCATGGTTTATTCGCTTTTTGTATCCTTTCATTCCTACAATATCGCTATTTCCCAAAAGATGACTTTCATCGGCATAGAAAACTTCAAGAACATTTTTCTGGACGGACGGTTTTGGAACAGTATCATCAATACCGTTATCCTGGTGGTTGTAGGCTGTGCTTTGCAACTGACTCTTGGCCTGGCAATCGCTTTGCTGCTGAACCAAAAGCTGCGGAGCGAAGCCGCCATCAAAGTGCTCATCCTTCTCCCTATGCTGATGGCACCGGTCGTGGTCGCCCAGATGTGGAAAATCATGCTTCAACCCAATATCGGTTGTGTCAACTATTTTCTGCAGCTCCTCCATGTCACCGGGCAGGAAATTGAATGGCTCACCAAGAGCCGGCTGGCAATATTTTCCCTCCTCTTGGTCGACCTCTGGCAATGGACCCCCTTTGTGACCATTGTGACCTTGGCCGGGTTGTACTCCATGCCCACCAGTCCCCTGGAAGCCGCCAGAGTGGATGGCGCCAGCGGGTTTCAAATCTTTCGCTATGTCTCGCTGCCTCTATTAAAACCGATTTTGATCGTAGTGGTGCTGATCCGTTCCATCGATATTTATCGTTTGCTTGAGGCGGTGGTGGTTATGACCGAGGGCGGGCCGGGATTTTCCACCGAAACCGTCAGTTTTTATGTGTTTAGCGTGGGATTTAAATATTTTAATATAGGATATGCCGCCGCTCTTTCCTACTTTATCTCGATTATTTTATCTTTGGTGGTTGGGTTTTTCATCAATTCTCTCAATCGAGAGATGAGGGGTGCTCTATGAGTACGAAGCTACCATCCCGTCGAATCAAGAACAAGTTGGGAACGATCTTCGGTTATGTATTGCTGGCCATCGTATTAATCTGGTTCGTTTTCCCTCTTTACTGGACTTTTGCAACCTCGGTGAAACAAAAGGGTGAATTTTTCTCTTCCCCGCCCCTGCTTTTTTCCCGGCAACCGACCTTGAAGAATTATACCGAAGTGTTTGAGGACGGGAGTTTGATTTATTTAAAGAACTCCATCATTGCGGTTACCTTTTCTTCCCTTTCAGCCATCGTTCTTGGTTCACTGGCAGCCTACGGTCTGGCTCGGATTAAGCCCTCCTGGTCAAAAAAATACGCGCTTTGGGTTTTATCGCTGAGGCTATTTCCCCCCATTGCCATCATTCTCCCCCTGTTCTTGATGATGAAGAACCTTCATCTGATTGACACCTATTGGTCGTTGATCATGGTCTATACTATGTTTAATTTGTCCTTTGCGGTCTGGATTTTGCGGGCTTTTTTTGAGGACATTCCTTCCGAACTGGATGAAAGTGCTTTTTTAGATGGCTGTTCCCATCTTGGGGTTTTTTTCAAAATTATAATCCCTATTACCAAAACCGGCATTCTCACCACCGCCATCTTCTGCAGCATATTTTCCTGGAATGAGTTTCTTTTTGCCACCATTCTGACCCGAAGCATCACCAAGACCTTTGTCGTCCACGTCGCTTCCTACCGGGGTTCACAGAATTTAAACCTGGGAGCGATCAGCGCCCTTTGTATTCTGGGGACCATTCCCATTATAACCCTCTTTTTGTTGACCCGGAGACATTTTATTCGAGGCATTACTCTGGGTGCAATTAAGGATTGAACTGACGGGTGGAGGGTCCTCACCCTTTTTATTGTTTTTGGTGAAGAATAAACCAACTCGAGGGTACCGATGAGAGGAAAAGAGGAATTTGAACGATTGATCAAGATTGCTCAACTCTATTACGAACACCATCTCTCTCAGGAAGAAATCGCCCAACGCATTGGGATATCACGGTCCCAGATCTCACGATTGTTAAAAAAGGCGGTCGATTCCGGTCTAATCGAGATTCAGGTCAAAATATTGAACCCGATGGCAGACGTCCTGGCTTTATCAGAAAAGATCCAATCGCAGTATGGTTTGCGGGAAGCGATCATCGTCCCGATAAAAAACACCAGCATTCAAAGCGTTAAAAGGGCGTTGGGAGAGGCTGCCGCCCGGGTTTTATCCAGAGAAATCAAAAAAAGCACCTCGCTCGGCGTTTCCTGGGGGACGACTTTACGGGAAACACCGGCATTTCTTCGCCCGATCGATACCTTCAAGGTGAAGGTGATTCCGCTGGTTGGTGGTTTTGGGCAGACCGCCGTCGATGTTCATGCCAATGAAATTGCCCGAAGGATCGCTGAAAATTTAAATGGCGAGTGGTATCCTATTTACGCGCCGGCCTTCTTTAAAAACCCGGTGCTCCGGTCGGAGATGGAAAAAGACCCGGAAATTCACCGGGTGCTCAACCTGGCCCGGGAAGTTGAAATCGCATTGGTTGGGATCGGTGCGGTCAATACCGACTCCATCCTGGTCTCGGCCAGCTATCTTTCTACCGAGGAGATGGAGGAGCTGAAATCGAAAAAAGCGGTGGGGGACATTGTGGGACGCTTTTTCGATAAAAACGGAAAAACGCTGAATATCCCAGAAATCGATCAGAGGATCCTGGGACTGACCCTGGACGATCTTACCAAAATACCCACCGTCATTGCGGTGGCCGAAGGAAAGAACAAGCTCGCCGCCATCAAGGGTGCATTAAGGACCGGAATCATCGATTTATTGATCACCGATGATGAAACCGCCCAGAGTATTCTTTCCGGTACCTTACCCGAAAGTTAGAATATTCAGCCCTCGTGAGTCAAAGAAGTCCCGAATTGCTTCGATGGCACCGGGGGTCGCCGGCTCCACCCCTTTCAAACCATAGGATGGGGTCAACGGTTTTGAGATCAAAAATAAAGAGATCGACAAAGGGTAGAATCGCTGTTAGGGAATCCCATTTGGTGTACCCGGTGGTTTGAATGGCGGTGTGGAGATAGAGTTTTTTACAGGTCTGGAGCAGCTCGCCGACAAAAGGAGCTTGGTGTAACGGCTCACCGCCGGAGAGGGTGACGCCTCCCCCCGACCGTCGGTAAAAAGGGATATCTCGCTTGACCACCTCGGTAACCTCGCTGACCGTCCAGGTGTTTCCGATCAGGCTGATTGATCCTGAGGGGCAATTGACGGCACATTTTCCGCAACGGTGGCATCGTTCACCATTCACCTGCAGATTTCCGGATTGATCGAATCGAAGCGCTTGCTGGGGGCAAATGGCGAGACAGTGTCGGCAATGGTGGCATTTATTTTTGAAGTAAGCTATTTCAGGAAGGAAGCTCTGTGATTCAGGATTGGAGCACCAGAGACACTCCAGGGGGCAGCCTTTCATAAAAACCGTGGTTCTGATTCCGGGCCCGTCATGGAGGGAAAATCGCTGGATGTCGAAAACGATGCCAGTGGAATTCATTCTTCACCAATACCCGGGAAGGAGACCGGCGCCGATGATGCCCACGTCTTCACCTAACTGTGATGTGGTAAAGCGAACACAGTTCTGGGCAACTGGATAGGAATAGGAAATGGCCTTTTCCTTAATGAATTGCAATATCATGGACTCGGCTCCCCTCAACACCCCGCCTCCCAGGATGATCAACTCGAGATTCAAAATATTGATCATATGACTGATTCCCAGGGCCAGGTAATTCATGGAGGTATGGAAAAGGGTGAGTGCCAGGGGGTCGGAAAGCTTCGCGGCTTCAATGACGTGCTCGGGTTTGATGAGATCGACCCCTCCCGCCAATGAGAGGATGAGCGAAGAAGCCTGGTTTTGAAGAGCCTTTTTGGCATGCACCATCAGCGCCGGACCCGAAGAATACATCTGAAGGCAGCCCCGGTTGCCACAATGGCAGATCAGTCCCTGAGGATCAACCACCACATGTCCGAGCTCACCGGCGGTCCCATTTTTTCCCCGAAAGACTTTTCCGTTGAGGATCAAACCGCAGCCGATTCCAGTGCTGATGGTGACATAGGCAAGGTTTTGGGCATTTTTTCCGGCACCCCTCACCTGTTCGGCGAGTGCCGAGGCCTTGGTATCATAGTCGATAAAAACCGGTTTTTGAAAGTATTCTCTCATCCATTGCCCCAATGGAACATTTTTCCAAAAAATATTCGGCGCCAACAGTACCTCCCCGGTTTCATAATCAACGCTCCCGGGAACACCAATGCCAACCGACCTTACCGCATCGGTGTGAGAACCGGCTAAGTCGAGGAGGGTTTCAAAACATTCGATGATTCTTTCAATAAGGTTTCTTTCCCCCTGTTGGTATTCGGTGGGGAAATACTTTTTTTGAATCACCTCTCCCTGGAAGTTCAAAAGGGCGACACCGGTTTTGGTACCCCCAATATCGATTCCCACCATGAGCTTGTCGTTGACCGGTGTCGAGCTCATAAGGCGTGCTCCAGCCGGGCGATGATGTCTTCCTGGAGAAGGGGATCAAGGTTGGTGAAGAGGGCGCTGTAGCCGGCAACCCGCACCACCAGGTCCCGGTATTTTTCCGGATGGGCCTGGGCGTTTCGCAGGGTTGAAGTTGAAATGGTATTGATCTGGATGTGCCAGCCGTACAGGTCGAAGAATCCCATGATCAAGGCCGCCAATTTTCCCCGGGCGGTTTGGCTTTCCAGGGTGTCTTTCGATATCCGGAGGTTGAGAAGCTGCCCTCCGGTCATCAGGAGGGTGGGGAGTTTGGCCACCGAGCGCAGTACGGCGGTCGGCCCCAGCTTTCCGCCTCCCTGGCTGGGAGAGACGCCATCGGCGGTGGGTTGGCCGGCTTTCCTTCCATCGGGAGTGGCGCCGATGACCAGTCCGGCGGGAACGTTGGAGGAGATGGTCACGGTTGAGGGAAAATAATTCCCTCCGATGGGACCCCTTCCGAAGCGGCAGTTTTTAAAAGAAGGGATGATCCGGCAGTATAACTCATAGGACTTTTTGGTGAGATAATCGACTTCATCGTTATCCTCGCCAAACTTCGGCACCTGGTTCATGATGAGCTGATGGATGAATCCAGCCTTTTCTCCTTCAAAGTTTTGTTCCAGGGCATCTTTGAGATCTTGACCGGTAATTGTTCCCCGGTCAAAAATTAGTTTTTTGATGGTCATCAAACTGTTTCCCAGATTTGGCACCCCGACCAGCGCACCGCTGGTGATATCGTAGACCGCTCCCCCCTCGTTTAAATGTTTTCCCCTTTCTAGACAATCCCTGACCACTGCCGAGCCAAAAGGATTGGGAACCAGCTCTTCCAAGGCCAAATCGTTCAGGTTGTCGGCAATGACATGAAGCCGGGTATAGTATTGAAGCTGATCTTCCCAGACTGAAAGGAGCTGGTCAAAGTTTTGAAAGGTTGAAAGATCACCGGCTCCGGGATGGAGTTCGATGCCGGTCCGGGGGTCTTTTCCCCGGTTCAGAGCGAGCTCGAATATTTTTAGAAGGTTCAATTTGGTTTTTCCGTTGGCTCGGTAACCCCACTTCCCCGGGACCTGGACCTCGAGGCACCCCATCGTCGAATAGTTGTAGGCATCCTCCATCCCGACCCCCCGATTCATCAACGAGGGAATGATCACCTTGTCGTTCACCAGGGCTGGCATGCCCATCCCAATCTCAATCACCTCCAGAGTTTTCATCAAAAAATCTGAGGGAAGGTTTTCGTGAATCCGGACGTAGAAATTGGGTTCTGGAAGTCGAACCACCGAGAGCCCTTCCAAAAATAGATAAGAGAGCTGGTTAGTTGCGTCTAAGCCGTCGGAAGTTTGTCCGCCGATGACCAGATTTTGATACATCGGGTTTCCCGATTGGGTCCGGGAATGTTTTTCAGAGCGGACCTTGGTGATGGTGTTGAGCTTGAGAAAGAAGTGGATGATCAATTCCAGGGCAGGTGGGGAGAATCTCAAATTCTGATCGAGATCTCTCCGGAAATAGGGAAAGAGATATTGATCAACCCGACCCAGAGAAACCGAGTGACCACTGGATTCAAGCTGTTCGATGAGGTGGGTGAACCAGACCAACTGGAGGGCTTGATAGAAAGTCAGAGGGGGTTTTTCAGAAAGATGACGACAGTTGGAGCTTATCACCAATAACTGATTTTTTCTTTCCGGATCCTTCTCGATCAAGGCCAGATTTTCCGAGAGAACGGCGAAGCGGAGAATGAATTCTTTCACCCCCCGGAAAGCGATTCCGACCGCCTGATAAAAAAAGCGCCTTTTCAGGTTCTCAGGTTGGCTCAAATCCATGGTTTGACAACGAAGATCGGCTTCCTGGATAAAATAATCTATTCCATTTTGTAGAATCATTTCGAAATCGGGCACGATGTGGCCCTCGCCCGAGGTGGCGTTTCCCTCCCAACTCAGAATACCCATTTGGGTGGCTTTCATCACCTCGGGAGGCTGGGTGGCGCGACATCTTTCATAAAGCGATTTGCCCTTCCAGTACGGGAACAAATCCCGGAGTTCATCGATGACTTCTTTTCGAATGAGAAAACGGTCATGATCCCGAGACGGAAGACGATCAAGTTCCCCATCTATCCATTCCCAGGCATATTCGGGAAAGATCGGGGCGCTTTTCAGCGTCGATGCCTGATTACCGACAATCAGTTCCTGGTCATTGATGAAGATGGTCATCTGATTTAGGAGAGTGCGGAGAGCCCTGGCCCGGCGAATGATTATTGGTTCATTTTCGGTGTCCCGATAGACCCGGGTGTAGATTTTGGCCCGTTCCGAACATATTTCCGGGACAGTTTGAATGATCTGGTCTTTCAGGGCCTGGATTCTCTTATGATTTATCCGGTTGTCTACGATCGAGGACAAGGTTCATCCCTCATTTCTCACACATGTGCATTATATACAACATATTGTATATAATAAACCAAGAAAAAATATTTGTCAAAAAACCATGATTTGGAAAAAGATGAGGAGAATGGATAGAAACAGACCCACCGTATATTGCCCCTCCGTTTGATGGTCTTACCTCTCTGAATGCAATCTGAGGTCAGGCTGTACAGAAAAGGATCGGGGATGAGTTCTTCAAAGAAAAGATCCACAATGTTTTCAAGAATGACATCTTGCCTGGTAGAATAATCGACCTGCTTTTTGTAGGCATCCTCGACTTCGTCGTATGAACTGAAGGTAGATAAATCATCATGAGAGGGGCACAAAACATATCCAGTGCGCGGATTTTTTCCACCATATAGGGTAATTTCCAGGGCTTTCAGTTGATTGAAATAGGAACCGCCATATATCGCCCCCTGGTTTTTCCCATAATCGCCGGTTCGGCGCATCCGCAAATTCCATAATCCAGGGCATCATCACCAGTGACCCCACCCCCATGCACCTCACCACTTCCCGGAAACCCAAACTCCATTTCCTCATTTAATCCCATCGAAACCGACCAGAAAGAAAAAACCAGGGGGAAAGGAGGTAGTACCTTACTATTTTCTGAAACACCTATGGTGGAGCCAAAGTTACCTTAAAAACGGCGAAGTCGGGAGGGGGTGTAAAAAGACAGCATACTCTCATTGGGTGATCCTTTAGAAAGTAAAGACCTGGTTTCCCTTCGCTATGTCCCTCACTATCGCCACCATCCTCTTACTCTCGGTTATGATCATACCGATATCGCTCGTGCACAAAAGGAGACGCACTCCTCGCTTCATCCAGTAGGCAAAATCCTCCGGGTTTCGCTCGTAAACTCCCGAAGGAATGTTTGCCTGGGCACATTTCTCGATCATGGTTTCGATGTATTGGGTGACTAAGGGATGCCGGAGCTGGCCTGGTACCCCCAAGCTCTGGGAAAGGTCGAGGGGTCCGACCAGGGCGGCATCGATCCCTTCCACCCGTACCAGGTCCTCTAAATGATCGATAGCTTGCTTGCTCTCAATCTGGATTATGATGAAAACTTCCTGGTTGGCGGAAGAAATGTTTTCCAGAGGGTCACTCACCCGGTAATCATCATGGATAATCCCCAATGCCATTCCTCTCCTCCCCAAGGGGTAATACCGGGTGGCCTGGACAATGTTTTTGACTTCCTCGACCCTCTCCACCTGGGGAACCATCAATCCTTCCACTCCGATATCCAGCGGTCGGGACAAATGTTCACTACCGAAACGACTGGGAACCCGTGCTAAACAGGTGATGTTAGCCCCCCGGGCAGCCAGGGCGATGGCCTGGAGGGTCTCAAGAGAGGTGGGAGAGTGTTCACCATCGACGATAAAGAAATCAAACCCCCCGGCAGCGAGAAGGGACGCAATTCCCGGAACCCGGGTTTCGAAAACCATGGTTCCCACGACCATTTTCCCGGCCGAGAGAGCTCTTTTGGTGGTATTGGGACGCAAGATGATCACCTCTCCTGTAAATGATGTTGAGTTGGTAAGGACCGTGAATCGGGTAAGGATGTGGAATTGGGGAACTGTGGAATTGTGGAATTGGGAAAGACATACCACAATACCCTAAATGGACATCCTCAGGGAATCTCCCCCTGGGGATAAAGGGGGAGCAAGGGGGATTCGATGTTCCCCGCGGCCAGGTCAAGTACTTATATTTTTATCCCTTAATGGTGCCAGAAACTGGCACGATTGTCTACTCACTTCTGCCTATATTCTCAGTGATGACCGTTACAACTCGTAGAAAGATCGTAACCGTCGGATGGCGTTCGATATTTCCTGTCTTCCCAGTTTTGATTGTTCCACCGCCCGTTTCATGATCTCGATTGACTGATCGTAATTGCTCCGGTCCACCGGATAGGGATGACCATCCTTCCCGCCATGGGCGAAGCTGAAACGTGCCGGGTCGCGGGTGCTGATGGGAACCCCGTAGAGGAGGTCGGCGATGAGAGCAAGGGCGCGGACGGTTTTGGGACCCACCCCTTCGATTTCCAGGAGCTTCTGAAAATCTGCTGGTTGGCGTTCGTAGGTTTTGAGGAGGATTTTGTGGAAGTAACGGGGGTTGAGATCGGCAAGTGAAACCTCATGTCGTTGGGCGAGATTACATTCAAGGGTTTTTTTCGCCTCGCGTTCCACCAGTTCCGGTTGTTCGGAAGCGAGATGAGCCACCGCCCGTCGATTCAGCTCCGCCTCACCGGCCACCATATTCAAAAGAATGTCACCCCGTTGTTCGGCACATACCGCAGCATGGGGATCTCGGACAAAAGAGGGAAGTGTTTTCGAGAGCCAGTGATAGCGCCGGGCCCAGCCGTTTGCGTCGTTCATCCCCTGCTGGACCACCGCCCAGTCTCCATCATGATCAAATACAAAGGTGTGGTGGTACAGCTGATACCCATCCTGTACGGCGGTGTTATCAACTTTAGCCGACATCTTGCTGGCATAAACCAGGATTTCAGCATCGGTCGCTAAGGAAATCACCCCGGCGAATTGGCGGATATCATCAGGAGTTCGTCGCGACGCACTCCCTTTTCCACCCGCCACCGCCAACCCCAGCTCCCGTTCCAGCCCGCGCAAACCCTCTTTCATGGCACCACAGACCGTGGTGGTGACTCCGGAGCTGTGCCAGTCGAAACCCAGTACACAACCAAATGATTGAAACCAGTAAGGATCGGAGAGCCGGAGAAGGATTTCCTTGGTTCCGCGTTCATATACCAGGAGAGAGATGATCTCCCGTGAGAGTTTCACCATCCGTTGAAAGAGCCACGCCGGAGCTTTCCCATTATGCAGTGGTAAATTGGCGGTGCCAGTACGCACGGTGAACGCTCCTTGATCAGACCAGAGTTATGTTCATATTTTACCACGAACCGTGAGTCGTGTTTTCATCCCTTGCTGGCGCCAGAAACTAGCAGGATGGTCTCCTCACTATTGACTGCTCACTCGTCATATGTCACTGTCTTTCTGAGATTCCCACCGCGAACAGTGAAAATACGGCTGTTCTTTTGGGAATGACGATTGATAATGTTTCGAAAAAGATCATTTCTATTTCTAAATGATCCCATAGATTTGGCAAGGTAAGGGGTTTTATTCAACTCATACTCAGGAAAGGGAATGACGTTTTGAAAAAAAACGGGAATCAACCATCCCAACTCCGAGAAGGTATTCTGGCGTCGCTCCCGATATTCATTGGATACATACCGGTTGCGGTCACTTTTGGCCTCCTGGCAAAATCAACCGGGGTCACATTGTTGGAAACGTTCCTCTTTTCGGCTCTGGTATTTGCTGGTGCCAGTCAATTCATGGCCCTGCAACTCATCCAGATGGGAGTATCCCCAATACAGATCATCGCAGTGACCTTTATTATGAATTTTCGTCATTTTTTGATGAGTTCCTATTTATCCACGTTTTTTCCGGAACCCAATCATTTCTTACTTCCTTTCATCAGTTTTGGAGTGACCGATGAATCCTTTGCCTATCTCGCTACCAGGAAGGAACATCCGGGTCATCATTTTGTCCTGGGATTGCAGTATTCTGCTTATGTCAGCTGGGTGGGGGGGACCCTGATCGGTTTTTTAGCTGGTGCCATCATTCCCCGGACTCTGCAGGTCAGTATGGGGTTGGCGCTCTATGCACTCTTTATTGCCATTCTTATTCCTGAAGTGAAGAAATCTGTCCCGGCCGCCATTACTGCCATTACCGGTGGGCTCATCCACTCCCTGCTGACCAGGTCGAAATACTTTTCTTCTGGCTGGAACATCATCATTGCGATCCTGGTGGCAGCAGGGGTGGGATCTCTGTTAATGAATGAAAAAGAGGGAGAGGACCAATGAATGCGATTCTTCTTATTCTGGGCATGATGGTAGTCACCTATATCCCCCGGTATCTACCATTTTTAGCTTTTTCTCGCCGCCAAACACCTCGCTTGGTGAAGAGATTTCTACGCTGTATCCCTTATGCAGCCCTGGGTGCACTCATTCTCCCGGGTGCAGTAACAGCCATTCCCAGTTATCCTTTGGTAGCGATGGTGGGTATTGCCGCCGCCATCATCTGTGCCTGGATACGAAAAGAGATTATTCTCACGGTGCTGATTTCGGTCACGGTGACCTTTCTCATTCTCTCTATCCTGAAAATATAGTAAGAAATGAAAAGCGAGAAGCTGAAAGATGTTGAGTCGTTGAGGTATTATGACATCAAGTACCGCCTTGGCACAGACAACGACAACGGTGACGAATGACACCAGCCATGCTCCCTGCAATCCGCAGCGTAGTGGTCGGGGGTGCGGCACAAATACAGGAGCAAACACCCGGCCAGGAACAACCGAATCTTCATCGGGTTTACAGCCATGTATCAGGAGAGTGAGCCATGATTGAGAACAACTCCACCAACGTCTCCTTGGCGTTCGAGATGCTACTTAGAGGAGCCTGTCATGCTGTTTGATCCAGCTTTGCCCTACGACGATTTGCCGCCACTGCCGCCGACAGTAGACGTGGAGACGAAGGTGGTGCTCCGGCAGGCGCTCAGCATCACTGTGGACAATTGGGCGCATCCGGGCGATTCGTGAACTACTGGACTCTACGATCGAGCGATGCCGTAGAGAAGCGCCGCAGGTCTATTCCAAAGAATTGATCGAACTGATTTTCCGACAGCCGTACTGCAAAATCTCGTTCGTGGTCGAGGCGGGGATCGCCGAGCGCAAGACTGCATCGGTGTATCTTCAGGAGTTGGAACGCATCGGCATCCTGCTGGGTGAGAAGCGAGGGCGAGAGATGGTCTACCGCCATCCCGCCTTGCTGAAGGTGCTCACCGCATGAAATACCCCCCCCGCCGGTTGATGCCAGCATGTCCACGACATGGACATGTTCGGCAGATATGTCCAATTAATGACTGATATTGGACACGTTTTTAGAATATATTCACGGCGAGGACATGTCGAGAAGGGCTGTTGGCAACAGGTGATCACGAACAAGTGACGGGTGAGATGGAAAGACATGAAGCGAGCGCGGAGGCGGTGAGTGGACGTGCAACGGATCGAGCGAGGTGACAGTGACTATCCAACGGTTCTGCTGGACCGACTGGAAGATGCTGCCCCTTGCTGCCTGTATGCGATGGGCGACGCGGCGATCCTCCGCAATCGATTCTTAGGGCTGGTGCTTGATCCAGTAACTTAATGGTGCCTGACACTCAGTTATTAAGTTATTCGAAGAAATAATTTGGAATGATATCGAGAAGGAGTTCGCCAATATTTTAAAAGAATTGGTACGTATTCCGATGAAACCGACCGGTAATATCAATTGATGCGGCCTATTCCTTTGGTGGAAAATTGAGTCACACTTCATACAATAAAGTGCTCTGGATAATCAAAAAAGTGGTAAAGTATCTTGAAAATACCGTGAGTCGTGAATGGTGAACGGTACAAAAATTAACCTCATCCTCACCTTCTCCCATCAAGGGAGAAGGGATCATAGTTCTGACATCAT
Organism: Candidatus Atribacteria bacterium; assembly: GCA_026390275.1. Lineage (GTDB taxonomy): Bacteria > Atribacterota > Atribacteria > Atribacterales > Atribacteraceae > JAPLGF01. The sequence continues at coordinate 461 of JAPLGF010000343.1, read as the reverse complement.
GAGCCTTCGGTTTTTGAAGGCGTGAGGATCTCAAGCTTACTCCGTCATTGCGAGGAGCGTCTTGGGCAACGTGGCAATCTCATCTCTCCTTCTATTCCAACTCAACATCCCTTAACCCAACTTCCGCATGGAAGCTTAGATAATCCCACCATTGAGGGATTATGAATGTGGAGTTCACCTCCATCGGAGGTGGGAAGAACCACGGTAACCACCTGATGGGTGGAGAGAAGGTTCCGGATAGTCTCTCCGAAACCGTGAGAATCCTCTCTTTCTCCTCGTATTCGATGGTAGAGTAGCATCCCACCCGGGCAGTGAGAATAGTGAGCATCGCCTCGACGGTGGTGGTATCAGCGGTATTTCCCGGGAAGACTTCATGAGCCAGAGGGAACCCGTCCCGGGAGAGGACCAGTCCCACCACCACTTGCTGGCAGTCGGGACGCTGATCCCGGGAGTACCCTCTT
>JAPLGF010000256.1 GCA_026390275.1 Candidatus Atribacteria bacterium | reverse complement strand
GTTCCTCCCGGAGATGAAACCTGGTTTTTCAACACTCCGGGATGAATATTTCTGGCCTTGAGAAGGACAGCGGTCCCTAAAACGGTTTGCAGTACCAGCTTCAGACTTTTTTCCCACGGGAGACCGATCTTCACCCCGGCATCCATCATGGCCTCGATAAAAATTGCCGCCAGCCCCGGGCCACTTCCACTCACCGCCGTGAGCATATCGAATTCATTTTCCTGGGCTTCAAAAACCCATCCCAGGGTGGAAAAAAGAAAAAGGATGTCTTCTTTATCCTCTTCCGAAACAGTCTCGGAAAATGAGACCGGGAGCACCCCTTCTCCCACTTCCACACAGAGATTGGGCATCAATCGGACAATCCGTTCCTCTTCTCCCAGTAAGTGCTGGAGCTGTGACACGCTCACTCCCGCCGCCATCGAGATAAAGAGTGATCCCGGAAAAGCGGATAGTTGTTCCGCAAGACGGGAGAGCTCATAGGGTTTCACCGCGAGAAAAATAACCCCTGGTTTCTCAATCACCTCGTTCAGTTTCTCCACTCTGCGGAGACAGAATTGATGTTCAAGGTTCATCGCCTTTTCGAAAATGGTATCATAGAGTATAAATTCGTATTTGGTATGCCATTTATCCCGACAGAGTCCCCGTACCAGAGCACTTCCCATGTTTCCACAACCAGCAAAAAGAAACGGCGATTTCATGATCTAACCCCTTTCTCCGAAAAGAACCCGACCCAGCCGGAGCATGGTGGCGCCTTCCTCCACGGCTAAAGGATAATCGTCACTCATCCCCATGGAGAGATGGAGCACCCCTCCGACTCCCAAACGGTCCCGAAGTTCCCACAAACGCCGAAAAACGGCCCGGATCACTTTCTCATCTCCTTCCCTTGGTCCGATGGTCATCAGACCACATACCAAGAGGTGGGGACAGGATCGCGCTTTCTCCCAGAGTACACCTAATTCCTTCTCCGAAATACCCCCCTGGGTTTTTCGTTCAGCCAGATTGACCTGGAGGAAAACGGGAAATGGCTCCACAGTCCATATTTCCAACCGCTTCTCCAGTTCCATTAACACCTCTTCCCGGTCTACGGAGTGGATGAAGTGAAAACATTCTATCACTTTTTTCACTTTATTCGTCTGCAATCGTCCAATATAATGCCACTGGATCGATTCCGACGGCATGACCTTCATTTTTCCTTCCGCCTCTTGCCACCGGTTCTCCCCGAAAACAGTCAATCCACAACCCATCGCCTCCCGAATCGTCTCCACTCCCTTTCCCTTGGTTACGGCAACGATCTGGATCTCTTTCGGGTCTCTCCCCACTCTCTGGCACGCCCGGATAATCTCTTCCTGCACCCTCTCCCAATTCTCTTTTATGGTATTGCGTTTCTCTATCATCCTCTCACCGCCAGCAATGATCAGCTCTTTCTTCCCTCTCTTAATCAATTCCCCTATTCCCCAATTTTCCAGTTCCACATTTTTTCCCACCCATCTCGACCACATCCCAGGGTTGAGGTCCGCCACCCCAGGGGGAACGGGGCCATTCCAAGAAGTCTCGCCCGATCCGTTCCAGTACCCTCCGCCACCCGTCCCAGGAGAACTCATTCCCGGTATTCATCAGGTCCGGAATCTGTTCCGCCAGAAGCCGGTCCCCTCGGGCCAAGATAAGTTCCAGCCAGGCCATGCGCAGACTCTCACCGGTGAAAGAAAGACCCAGCTTCTTCATTCCGGTTTCAAAAACCTTCTTTTCCCGCTTCCAGACAGAAAAAGGAAGGGCTTCTAACCGCTCGAAGGGGGTCTGCGGTTTGGGTACCAAGAAACTGTAAGAGATCGAAAGGGCGTCCCGTATTCCCGGATCGTGAGTACAGGTGTTGAGAAAATCCAAATCCTCCTCCGCCGGACTCTCCGGTTTACCCAGGATGAAGTAGAGTTTGATTTTCCGGATTCCGTATCCGAAGGCCAAGCGGATGACCTCCCGCCACTCCTCATTCCCCATCCCCTTTCCCAGCATTCGTCTGGTTCTTTCCACTCCGGTTTCCGGGGCCAGGGTAATACTCCGGGTTCCCAAGGAAGGAAGGAAAGAAAGGATTTCCGGTTTGCGAGCCAGGGTCACTCCGGAAAGGGAAGAAAAGCTCACCGTCGCGGAATGACTTTGCAAAATCTCCATGATCGCCGGCCATTCTGGGTGGGAAAGGACGTCCGCTCCCACCACCCCGATGTGCAAAGACATCGAACAGATAGCATCCAGCATCCGGGTCACCAGCGAGAACGACCGATGGCGCAGGGGGGAATAGAGTGAAGTCCCGGCACAGAAACGGCAGCAAAACCCACATCCCCGCGTGATTTCTACCAGGGCGGCATGGACAAAGTGAGAAAATGGAGTGTAGAGAAAGGTACGCGTCTCATGACGATCCAGATCGATCCATTGCCTCTCGATCCGCTGGGGAGCAAGGGGATGGGTTTGTAAACCCAAAAAACGATGATCCTGATAATGAGGATAAGAAAAAGCCGGGACATACACACCCGGGAAACGGGCCAGGTACTGCTTCGTCTCCTCACGGGAAAGACCTCTCTCCTGGGCTTCTCCCCAGGCAGAGAGGATCAAGGGAAGAATTTCTTCACTTTCACCAATCATGGCGAGATCCAAAAAAGGAGCATGGGTTTCCGGATTGAGGGTCACGGCCGGGCCTCCCCCGATCACCCAGGGATCTCGTTCACCCCGGCGACTGGCCAACGGTTCCATGCAGGATCTCTGGAGCATGCGAACCATGGTGAGAACATCCAACTCAAATTAGAGGGAAAAACCCACCCAGTGGAAGGAACTCAAAGAAAGAGCATGTTCGAGGGATGACAGGCCGGTATCGGCAAAAAAACGCTCCACCCGCCAGTCTGGTGTACAGTATACACTATTCATTACCGACTGATAGCCGAGATTCGCCATACCCAAGGTATACGGACCAGGAAAACAGATCGCAAAAGCATACCGTCCGGCTTTCGCAGATAACCGGATGCCGCTCTCATCCCGTCGACGTCCGGATCCACCAGCATTCATTTCATTTTTTTTCTCATGAAGGTGGGTACCTCCAGATCGTTGAACGAGAAGGAATCGGCAAGATCCCCTCGGGATTTCTCTTCTGTAGTATCACTTTTCTGTTCATCGGCATGATCAAACCCGGTAGCGATCACGGTGATCTTCATTTCATCCTTGATCTTCTTGTCAATCACCGCTCCAAAGATGATGTTGGCTTCTTCCGAGGCGGCTCCGCAGATGATTTCTGCCGCCTTATGGATTTCCAGAATACCCATATTTGGTCCGCCAGTCACGTTGAACAGAATGCCCCTGGCCCCCTTGAAAGCAGTTTCCAACAAGGGACTGGAGACCGCAGCCTTGGCTGCTTCGATAGCTTTGTTTTCTCCGCTCGCCCGACCAATACCCATGAGTGAAGTTCCGGCACCGGCCATGATGGTGCGAATGTCGGCGAAATCGAGGTTGATGATTCCCGGAACATTAATGAGATCGGAGATACTCTGGACACCCTGGAGCAGGACATCATCCACCATTTGGAAAGCCTCGACGATGGAAGTAGACCGATCCGTGATCTGGAGCAGTCGGTCATTCGGTATGACGACGAGAGTATCGACTACTTTCCGAAGCTCATTGATGCCCTCCTCGGCCTGCCGATTTCGCTTTCTTCCCTCGAAGGAAAAAGGCTTCGTCACCACCGCAATGGTGAGAATACCCAGCTCGTGGGCAATACCAGCTATCACCGGGGCACCCCCGGTTCCAGTTCCTCCGCCCATTCCAGCCGTAACAAAAACCATATCGGTGTCTTCCAGGATTTCAAAAATCCGGGATCGGTCTTCTTCCGCTGCTCGTTTTCCGATTTCCGGATTGGCCCCGGCTCCCAAGCCACGGGTCAGTTTGGATCCAATCTGCACTTTCATTTCCGCCAGTGATCCTTTTAAGACCTGCGCATCGGTATTGAGGGCGATGAAAGCCACCCCCTTCAGACCGGATCTCACCATCCGGTTGACGGCATTCCCTCCGCCTCCTCCGACCCCGAGAACTTTGATGACGACACCGTCATGATGTCCGTTCCCTTTCACCTGTCCCATAGTGGTAACCCCCATTTGATCATCCCATCATAAAAAAATCTTTGACCTTATTGAACATCTCCTGAACCTTCCCTGTCGGACCTTCCCGTAAAAAACGGGGGAGGGTCTTCTGTCGGCTTTCGATAGACGCTAAGAGCAGAAGTCCGCAGGAGGTGGAAAACATTGGATTGGAAATGGCCTGTACCTGACCAAGATAATAAGTACTCTCCGGATACCCCATCCGGACTGGTAAATTGAGGAGAGAAGACGAAAAATCCGTTATCCCATTGAGGAGAGAAGAACCACCGGTCAACACAATCCCCCCGCGTAAAACCGGTCCCATTCCAGAGGACCGAATTTCTTTCTTAATCAGGAGACAGATTTCTTTCACCCGGGCTTCGATGATTTCACAAGCAAACTTTTTTCGCAGGGTACGCAGGGATTTCATACTGATATCTTTCACTTCGATGAGCTCATCATCCGGAACGAACTTGCTGAACACACTCCCATACTGAAGCTTGATTCGCTCCGCCTCGTCCCGGGAGGTACGCAAACCAATGGAAAGGTCAGAGGTGATATACTCACCTCCCACCTGGATATCACAGGAATAATAGATAGCATCGTTATAAAAAATCGCCACATCCGTGGTTCCGCCACCAATATCAACCAGCACTGTACCGGCTTCCTGTTCACTTTCGTTGAGAACGGCGAGAGCGGAAGCATAGGGCTGAAAAACGAAACGGGTGATGTCGTATCCGGCATTCTGAAAACTTTCTTTCAGGTTATGGAGGTGATTTTCATCAGCTGCGACCAGGTGGGCACTCACGCTGAGACTGGTACCCACCATCTTCAGGGGATGGGCGATCCCCTTCTGCTTATCCACGGAAAATTCCTGGGGAATGACATGAATGATCCGCAAACCCTCCGTGATGATCTTACCTTTGGTTCCTTCCACCACTTTATCGATATCCTTATCATACACTTCCCGACTTACCTTCCCCAGCAGGATCTCGTTATCCACATTCTGAGAAGTGACATAATCACCGGCAATTCCGGTAAAAAATATCTCCGGTTCTTCCTTGGCCACTTCGATGGCCCGGAGAAGAGATTCCCGGATTGCCGCCGAGGCCTTTTCAATATCGACCACTTTACCCTTTTTGATCCCGGCCGAAGCGCTCAGACCAATCCCCAGAATTTCGATACCACTGGCATGAACCTTTGCAATGAGCGTACAAATTTTGCTGGTTCCCACGTCAACCGCCGCGATCGCCGGATTGGAACCTTCAATATACTGCCAGAACTTCAATAAATTTCCTCCTTATTCTGCAAAAGGACGATGTCCTTTTTCATGCGCAAATCGAAGCCCACCACCTTGAGGGATTTAACCTGGACCTCCCGGAGGAGGGGTTTGAGAACCAGGGTCTTATCCAGAAGATTGCTGGCTCCTTCACATTTGATAAATATATCATTTTGCAGGTGTAAAATAAACAGACTGTCACCCGAGAGGGATACCTCCCGGAGGGGACTATCGAATCCCTCCTGCCAGGCCTTAATGACCTCTAACAGTCGCCGGATATCACTTTTTCGATTCACCGAGAGACGAATGGTCACGATGCGGTCGGGAGGAGCTGGCTGACATTTCACATCGATTCCTTCGTCATCCACACAGAACGAGCTACCCCCCACTACCACCCGGGCGAAAAGAATCCGCTCCCAGATGGTGATCCGCACCAGATGGGGAAAGACCTTTTCTACCTCCACCCGTTTGATACCCCGTATCTTCTCTAAATTCTTCTGGACTTCCCAGCTTCGGATCCCGAAGATACTTTTTCCCTTCTGCACCCCGGAAGCCTTTTCGATTTCGTTCGTGGAAATAGTACGGTTTCCCGTGATTTCGATGTTGCTGACCTTAAAAAGTGTCCCATGCATAAAGAAACTGAAGACCAGCCAGGAGAGAATCCCGATGATTAGATAAAAAAAAAGAGATTCATGATAAATTTAGTTTTCCGGAATTTCATTGCCAGACCTCTATTTCATTTTCTAAAGAAATATCCCGTGCTCGCAGAACCTCAGTCCTGATCCAATCGATGAGAGAGATGACATCCCGGGAGGTTGCCCCGCCCAAATTGACGATGAAATTGGAATGTTTTTCGGAAATCTGTGCTCCCCCTGATTTGAGCCCTTTAAACCCCAGATCTTCGATGATGCGCGCCGCATAGAAACCCGGGGGATTCTTGAACACGCTGCCCGCCGAGGGCCATCTCACCGGTTGATTCTGTTTGCGAGTGAGACTATAATACCGAATTTTCTCCCGGATCACCACCGGAAAATCCGGAACAAGGCTGAACACCACTCGAAGAATGATACCCTCACTTCTCTTCAGGGACGACCCGCGATAGAAAAAACCATACTCCTTTTTCTCCAACCAATGAACGGTTCCATCCGGATCCATCACCTGAACTCGGCTAACCAGCTGCCCAATTTCCTGCCCGAAACACCCGGCGTTCACCAGGATGGCACCACCAACGGTCCCGGGAATTCCTACCAGGAACTCGCACCCCCCCAAACCATGGCGGAGGGTGGAACTCACCAGGTTACACAGCGGTGTTCCCGCCCCCGATTCGATGATCCGATCACCCTGGAGAACCACCCGGGAAAAATCACCGGATAATCGGACCACCACTCCCGGAAAACCCTCATCATCCACCAAAATGTTGGAACCCTTCCCCAGCATTTTGTACCGACATCCGGCTTCTTTCATACGGAGAAAAAAATCGGGGACCATCCGGCTGTCAACAATATCAACCAGGGCCACTGCCTTCCCACCGATCTTCCAGGTGGTGTAGAACTTCATTTCGGGACCGGATATGATTTTCAGTGCTGGAGAACCGGTGAATGCTCGTCCGGCTGATTCCCATTTTTCCTGCATAAGGCGGTAGCCACTTTCCATACATCACCCGCACCCATCGTGATGAGAATATTTCCTGGCCCGATCATTGGTTCCACCTGTCCGGCTGCTTCTTTCAAAGAATTCACCAGCACCACCCGATCATAGCCATCGCTTTTCAAGGCATCATAAATCAAAACCGATGACACTCCATCAATCGGCTTTTCTCCCGCAGAGTAGATGGGGAGAAGAATCACCCGATGGACGCTCTCCAGTACCCCGGCCATCTCCCGAAACAAACGACGGGTCCGAGTGAAACGATGGGGCTGAAAAATAACACCCACCTTTCCCAAAGTCCAGCTCAGGGCAGTCTTGATGACCACCTTCATCTCGGTAGGATGATGTGCATAGTCATCGATCACCACCGTCCCATCGATAAAGCCGATTCGCTCGTAGCGTCGTTTCACTCCCCGGAACGCCGACAGAGCTTCCCGAACAAAGGAGAGATCTACCCCGATATTCAGAGCAGTAGCAATACAAGCTAAGGCATTGCTCACATTATGGAGTCCGGGAATATTCAACACAAACTGTCCGAGATCCGTCCCTCGACTCCGTACTCCAAACAGGGTTCCTTCTGCCCGTTCTTCTATAACCTCCCCCCACACATCAACATCCGGGTTGATCATTCCGTAGGTCACCATGCGAGTGACAAGTGGACGCCGGAGCAAGGCTTTCACGTTGAAATGATCACCACAAACTACGGAAAAACCACCCATCTTTACACCATTCACGAAGGTTCGGAAGGCTTCCAGTTCATTCTCTTCATTGCCGTAATGATCGAGATGATCATCTTCAATGTTGGTGACCACCGCACAATATGGTCGGAGTCGCAGGAAGGAACCATCACTCTCATCCGCTTCCGAAACAAAATACTCTCCGGTCCCATTTTTAGCGTTTCCTCCGATATCCTCCACTTCTCCTCCCACCAAAACTGTTGGATCCATATCTGCCATTTCCAATAACAGGGAAATCATTGACGTGGTGGTGGTTTTTCCGTGGGTTCCCGCGATGGCAATGCCTTTCTTGGGATTGAGAAGCTGGGCCAGCATTTCGCCCCGGTGGATGATGGGAAGACCCAGAGCCTGGGCCTCCTGCACCTCCTCGTTGGTACCGGGGATAGCGGAGGAAACCACCACTGCTTCCACCGACCGGATCCTCTCCCGGCAATGACCGATATAGACCGGAATCCCTTGCTCTTGCAAGCGTTCGGTATTTTCACTCTGTAAAATATCTGATCCGCTGACCCGGTATCCCATTCCATGCGCGATAGAGGCCAGGGCACTCATCCCCGCCCCACCAATCCCGATGAAATACAGGTCCTGCGGTAAACACATCTGTGGATTATCCAATTGAATTCCTCCTCCGGATCCTATCGACAATCATATCAGCAATTCGTGACGCTGCCCATGGAAGATATGCTCGTTCATCATTGATGCCTGGAGATGATCCCATCATAATCCTGATGGCATCTACCATCATTGCCGGCTGGAGAGTTTTTTCCGGAATGATCTCCACCGGTTGATTCTTTTGGAGCCAGAGTGCATTGTAGAGTTGATGGCTCTCCGTCGCACCTTCAAACGGGATCAGGATGGCAGGGAGTCCATACCAGTAAAGCTCGTACGTGGTATTTGCCCCGGAACGGCAAATCGCCACATCCGCCGCTGCATACAAAATACCTGGTTCGGAAATAAAACCATAGACAAGATAGGGAAAGGAAAAATGAGCCGCCACCTCTTTTGCCTGGGACAATGCTTCCGGACCGGTGACATGGAGGACCTGGAAACGATCTTCCGAAAGGGTTCGCAGAGCTTCCCAGAAAACGGCGTTGATCACCTGCGATCCCAAACTCCCTCCCATGACCAGAATGGTGGTCCGGTTGAGAGATAAACCCAACCGGGAGATGGCCTCCGGTTTTCTTCCCCTCCACTCCAGGATGTTTTTCCGCAAGGGATTTCCGGTCACGACTACCCGGTCCGGATGGAAAAAAAAGGGAATGGAATCCTCTACGGAGGCAAAAACCCGGATCGCCCACCGAGAGATGAGACGGTTAGCCAGTCCCGGATGAATATTTTGTTCTTGTACATAGATCGGAACCCGGAAAACCCACGCCCAGAAAGAAATAAGCAGGGACACGTAACTCCCCATCGCCAGCACGGCCCGGGGATGGTACCGGATAATAAAAAAAAACGACTGGAAAACCCCTACCATATTATCTTCAACTGATCGGAAAAAATCCATACCCCATGCCCGGCTCCAACCCCGAGCTCGAATGAAAGAGAGGGAAAATCCAGCTTCTGGGATAAGCCGTTTTTCCATACCTCGCCGGGTCCCAATAAACCGGATGTCCAACCCCTGGTGACGAGCGAGTTCCTGCGCGATACTCAAGGCCGGGAAGATGTGTCCACCGGTTCCGCCGGCAGCAATGAATAGACAATCATGCCCTTTCCTGGCACCATCAAGGGATGAAAATTGAGTAAGGTTGCTTTTTGTTTCTCTGTTCATTTCCTTCAACTATTCACCACTCACAGTATTTTCGGGGTAGTCTATCCATTTTGGGTCACCTTCTGATGTTGGGCGATATTGAAAAGGAGTCCCACTTCTACCAGGGAAATGAGGACGGATGAATTTCCATAACTCACAAAAGGGAGGGTAATCCCGGTTACCGGAACGATTCTCAGAACGGCACACATATTGATGAGCGCCTGCAGTACAATATTGAGAGTGAGACCCAGGGCGAAGATACTCTGGAATTCATCACCACAACGGCAGGCAATCGTCCATCCTCTCCAGAGAATGATCCCGAACAGGATCACCACCCCGATCGTCCCGACAATACCCAGTTCCTCCCCGATGATCGCAAAAATAAAGTCGGTATGACGGTCCGGGAGATAAAAAAACTTCTGACGGCTCTCTCCCAGCCCTCGTCCCAGTATTCCCCCGGTTCCGATGGCAATCAGGGACTGAATGATTTGAAATCCTTTACCCAGCGGTTCTTTCCAGGGATCGATGAACGATTCAATCCGGTCCTGCCAGTAGGCATTGTGACCACTGTAGATGAGAAAGATGAGAACCGGGATAGCGGCAATCGCCGGGAGCAGGAGGTGAGACACTCTCCGCCCTCCCAAAAAGAGCATGACAAAAGTCATGATTCCAAGGAACAACGCGGTTCCCATATCCGGCTCCATCAGGACGAGCACCCCCATCAACCCCAAGACCAGAAGGAAGGGAATGACCCCATACACAAAATCCTGTGCCCGGTGGGGATGAGTGACCAGGGTATTCGACATATAGAGAATCAGGCTCAGCTTGGCCAGTTCAGACGGCTGAAAGTTGAAAGAACCGTCACTGAATGACATAAGGGCAGTGGTCATACTGGCACTCAAAACCATGACCAGGCCCAGGGACAACAAAAGTATCACTGACCAGAAGAGATACGGGTCAACATCCCACCACCAACGTCTCTTTTTGAAATCATAAAAATGGTTGGAGATCCAACGATGCATCGGAATTCTATCGGAGTTCATACACCAGACGCTTGAAATGTTCTCCTCTCTCTTCAAAATTAAGGTACTGATCCCAGCTCGAGCAGGCCGGGGAGAGGAGCACCTTTTCACCGGGGCTGGCAATCAAGTGGGCGATATTTACCGCCTGTGGTAAGTTGGAAACCAGATGGCACTCCATCTCTTCTGGAACAAACCGCTGCAAAAGAACCTGATGTTCCCCGAACACCACCACCGCTTTCACCCGCCCGGCCAGAAGCACTTCTTTTAATTCCGTGAAATCTTTCATCTTCGCCCGCCCACCGATCAAAAGAATAATCCGTCCCGGAATCGATTCCACTGCAACCCGGGTTGCGGCCGGAGTGGTGGATTTGGAATCATCGTAATAGACCACCCCCTCCACCTCCCCCACTTTCTGAATGCGGTGGGGAAGACCTACAAAACCTGGAAGGGCTTGTTCAATCTGGGAAACTGGAACGTTCAATGTCCGTGCCACGGCACAGGC
>JAPLGF010000077.1 GCA_026390275.1 Candidatus Atribacteria bacterium | reverse complement strand
TGCCGTGACCAGAGGGGAACGATGAGGTCGCATCTCTGTCCCGGGGGAATCATGATTCTTTCCGGATTTCCCCGGGAGGATGGTCCTTCCCTTCTCATGAAAGCCAGGGAATGCGCACTTCGTGAGGTGGACAGAGTAAGTTCTTCCGGATAGACCGGGGCAGTGTACCAACAAGAGGGAGTTGGAAATCAAAAATCACCAATAGGGAAGGGGAATATGGTATTATAAAAAAAAGAATAGCGAGGTGAGATTTTTTTGCGAGTCGCTTTTGTTTATTCTACCAAGGATAGGGCGTTGGTCGGGATCACCCGGTATATGGTCGGAATATTTGAAAAATCCGGACACACGGTGAAAATATTTGAGATTGAAGGAATTAACTCACCAATCAATTTCCGTCCTTATGAGCTCATTTTCGTGGGTTCGTATGTGGTCAGTGCTTTTGGGGGAAAGATATCCGGGGATGTGGTGAATTTCTTAAAAAGCGTGGTTGGTTTAGAGGGGAAGAAAACCATTGCCTATATCCGTCCAGCCATGTTTGGAACGGACAAAGCTCTCCGGAGACTGATGTCGAACATGGAATCCAAGGGAGCATTTGTGGTGGATTTTGAGGCCATCAAAGGGGAAAAAGATGCCCAGGTCCTCCTGGGGAGACATCTAAGCAAAGAATAGACAGAGTAGTACCGGTTTTTTTCTGTCATTGCCAGCTCTCGTTTTTTGAGAGCGTGGCAGTCTCCCTTTTTCGTTCCGTGGTGACGCCCGGGAATGGTTTTTTATGGTGTTTCCCTTTTTAATCTTATGCCATAGTTTGATTATTTAAGGGGGTGAGGTTTTTATGGAAAAAGAGAAAGATTCTGTACGGGAAATGTTCGAGGAACTCTTTTTTGGCCCCATGAATTGTTTTTTCGGCTCGGTGGTCAGTCATGAAGTCCGGGAGCATCTTTCTCAGGCCCGGGTCGAAACGTTGAAAGCGATACGATCTTTTATTGATGGAGAAAGCCCTCGTTTTTTTACCTCGCCCACCCCAGGATATTTTTCTCTCCAGCAATAACTTAATAACTTGGTGCCAGGCACCGATAACTTACTCCAGCGCCATCTTTGCTCAATGTGAACATTTCTAACCCTGAGCTATTAAACTTTCACTGGAAATCTCTTGGTATGGTTTCATTCCATGATTTTGTCCTGATGAGTTTTCCGTTTTTCAGCAGTGTTCGGGTGATCGAGATCTTAAAGTTACTGGCATCGGAAGAGATATCGAAAAGAGAGGAGAGCACAAGACTTGTCCCGGGAATTTCAAAAACATTCCTTCTCATTCCAGAATATGATGCACCAGCTGGGTCGTCGTCTTTGACGATCCAGGAATAGAACTCGCTGCTGGCAAAGTTTTTATTTCCGATAGTCCAGGCGGCATCAGAGCTGGTCGTGAACGTCGAAATGCCTTCAATTTCATCGCGTTCCGAACTGGAAGTTGGTCCGAACCAGTATATTTCTTTGTAGTCAGAGGGACTATCGTCTCCGGTCGGGTCTGGAAGAGAGGGCTCCGGTAGGGATGGCGGTGGTGGTATGGGCAGTTCAAGCCAGGTGTTGGAGCCGGTTATCAACTTTGTACTTCCCTTGGATGGTGTCGGCCATGCCATCGGGAACTGCGCATTGGAAATGGACAGTCTCATTCTGTGACCAGCCTTGAATGTCCAAGTCGTGAAGTGAATTCGAGTGGATAATGTGGTAGTTTCACCTGGATTGAGCGCCTCCGGGTCGAGTCTATCATTCCGTTGCGTCGGATTGATCAGAGCACCACTTATCAGGGAAACCTTGCCGTTGGGGCTTACATCTTCGAGGCGCACAGTCCACTGATATAGAGGGGCATCGGATTGAACACTGAGACTTACCTTGGGCATACCGATGATCTGGAGGTCTTCCTTTAACTCTTCTGAATCATAGACAAGGCTTTTTGCATCATCTCCGGCCATATCTCCGGTAGCTTCGCCCCACCAGCCACCTGCAGACATTCCAGCTCCGGGGGAATAGACCAGTGAATGTTCGGTCTCGGCAGGAATCGTATCAACCAGGGGGTGTGTACCGCTGGGATAGTATTTTTTGTTTATCGTTCCAGCAATAGGCCAAGTTGCTTCGGAACGCCACTTCCCTGGCGTCTCGGAAAGGACTGTTGAAGGTTCGTGTCCAGAGCGGACGAATATCGTCACAAGTGGTTCGTCGAGAATCCCATTGTCAATTCCCTTCAGCCAGTAATCCCACCAGCGCGTAGCAAGTTCTCTCCACTCATATCTCGGTCCGATGGGTGAGTTGTTCGGGTATGAGTGATTATACGGACCGATATCCATTTTGACGGGAGCATGAGAAGTCTCAAAAATGTATGGGGCAAAGTCTTTGTACCCATCGAGAAGACCTCCGATAAGATACGCTGGCACTTCCAGCGGAGTTTTAAAGAGCAAGGACTCAGTTCTCCAGAAATCGCTGTCCCGTTGGTTTTTTATTTCCTCGATTATCCATGGTTCCCGATCAAACCTGTTCTTGAAAAACTCCTCAGTCGTCGTGTATTTAGGACTCTGCGGAAGAGCGTTGTCAGTGTCAATCTGCTGATCGTAATAGTCAAGGTGCATGACACCGTCAATATAGTGGACATCATTGTAGTAAAGGTCTTCGGAGCCGTGTATCGCGAGAATTGCCTTGAGGGCAGGTGGCTTCCGTGTGGCGGTCATGATGGAATTGAACGCGCTCCAGGACATTCCATACATTCCGACATTTCCATTCGACCATTCCTTCTTTGAAAGCTGATCAATTATTTCCACCGCGTCGTTTAATTCGGGGTCCGAGTATTCCCTGGAAGGGACAGTACCCTCGCTGGCTCCCGTGCCTCTTACATCAACCCGAGCAGTGGCATAGCCGCGTTTTGCAAAATACGCAGATCTTGCATAATCGGACTGATAGAAAAAGTCATCCTTCCGGTAGGGATCCATTTTTAAAAGAACAGGAAATTGCTCCCCTTTGACTTTCGGAATGGGCATAAAATATGTGACCGCAAGTTTGACGCCGTCTGGCATTTTCAGAGTTCCTTTACCAACTTCGAATTGATAAATGGGTTCGGAAATTTTTCCAATTGTTGGCTTAGCTGACAAAGATGGGGAATCAGCGGAATAGGAAACAACCGAAAGAGAGATGAAGAAAACCATGAATACAAAAACACCAGCAATATAAAGTGATTTTTTCATGATAACGCCCCCTCTATTTTTGATGTTTCAGTGAAAAGAGTAAAAAAATAAAAAGGTAGACCGTCATGCCGGGGAACTGCACCATACAATAATGGAAACCATGATCTATAAATTCTGTCATTCTGAGGAGTCCGGATGGTTTTGCCGGACGACGTGAGACTCCCATCCTTTTAATAAATGTTGAGTTGTTGAGGTGTTGAGTTGTTGAGTTGGAACATAAGGAGAGATGAGATCCTCACACCTTCAAAAAAACGAAGGCTCAAGATGACGACAAAAAGGGCATGCCACCGGGGGTTTTAACCAGCTCCTTAATTATTCCCAGACGATTCTAACCGAATAGGAAAACGAAGTTCTCGATAAGTTTTATTGGTATCATAATCGTCATTCTGTCCGTTAACGGCAATGCTCAGCCCATGGTGATATTCTGCATAAGGTTTGCTGATTTTTTCTTTGTTCTGTTGATAATCAATCACGATTTGATAAAAAAGTTTTTCGAAATTTTGCCATCCAGCATGGTTTTGGGCAAAAGCTTCTTTCGCAAGAGAGTATAAATCCTGAAGTTGGTAGTAAGGTTTGGTATCGCTGCGGTCAACTGCATATTTCGGTCCAAAAAGATTCTCTATTGAGAGAAACAGGTTTTCATACTGCTTTAAAAATTCAGCGAGTTTTTCTACCTGATTGGTGGCGATAATCGAGATATCGGCAGGATCATTTTCTTCTCCTATTTCATTCCTTTTTATAAAGGAACGAGCCATAAACTGAAGGATATTGAATGGTTCCGTTTCTTTTGAAAACTGTTCTAAAATCTTAGGATCGACCAATCCTTCCCAGGGACCATAATCTTCACTTGCTATGATATATTTCGTGAGATTACGAAATTCATATGCTGTCTCTATATTTGCCATTAAACACATATCCAGTCCCATGATTTCAAAGGAGATTCCGGACTGTTCGATCGCATCTGCTATCTTTGCGGTCGAAACCAGTTGGTCCTCTTCAACTTTCAAGTACCATCCCGATCCATGACCCTGAAAGAACAGAGCATAATGCTTCGCGGGATAGTTTTCGGCTGTCTCGCGGATAAAATGAATTAAGGTATCGAGGTTCGACATGTCTTGGTTTTCGAGTCGTATCATAGAAATCGTATTATCATCGTAGGGATTCCCGTCGACTACAATATGCCAGGAACCCAAATTCTGGGTATCAATCAGTAAGCATGCAGAAACCGCATTCCCCTCTATACGAGATGCAGTCAATTTCGCAAAATCTCTAAACGTATAAGACTCAAGATTATTATCCGTACAGGTATAAAACAGTAACGTCCAATCCTTGATTTTTTTGGTTTCCTCTGCTTCTTGGGCTGCTGCCCATCCGAATATAAGGAACCCGATCAGTATAAATGCGCATCCTGCTAAGATTTTTTTCATTGAAAACACCTCCTTGATACCTCCCATAAAATTTGTGATGAAATGGATTCGTTGCCTCAATTAAAATTCTATACCAAATTATCTTCTTTTGGTTGAGGAACTGAATCATTTTTCAAGGACCCCAATTCAATTGGTTCTGAGTTGGAACGATCTGGTGTTTGAGTTCTGCTGGATTGAGTTTTTCTCATTTGTCTTGCAGAGATTTTTTAATGGAGTCATCAATCGATGATGAGCCGATAACTTAATAACTTGGTGCCAGGCACCGATAACTTCAGTCCGGTAGACGGGTTTTGAACCCATTCCAGGAGGTGGGGTTATGCGGATTAGTCTAATTATTGTTAGGTGGCATACCTTTCGTGTTGGCTGGTGAGGAGGACAAAGGTGAGGCCAAGACAAGACATAAACCGGGTGACAAGATCAAAAGAAGATGCCAAAGCTGCCTACAACAGACTTTGTAAATGGTACGATATCATCACGATCGGCAGTGAGGGCAGATACCTTCAGCTTGGTCTGTCCAAGCTTAACGTCAAAGAAGGGGAGAAGGTTCTTGAGATTGGTTTTGGTACAGGCCAGGGCGTTTTGTCCCTGGCAAAAGCAGTTGGTATCAATGGCAGAGTCTACGGTATCGATCTATCGGAAGGGATGCTGAGACTCGCTCAAGCCAAAATTGATGGGGCGGGATTGAAGGAGCGAGTTGAACTGAAGTGTGGCGATGCCATGGTGTTGCCTTTCGAGTTCGGTTCCCTCGATTCTGTCTTCATGAGTTTCACGTTGGAGCTGTTTGACACGCCGGAGATACCGATCATGCTAGGGGAGTGCAAGAGAGTCCTTGGGGTGGGGGGACGGATTTGTGTGGTGGCAATGTCTAAGCCGCGGGAGCTGAAGCTCGCCGTCCGCATCTATGAGTGGGTGCATGACAAGTTCCCCGTTTACGTTGACTGCCGTCCAATCTTCGCAAGGTAATCGATTGAGGAAGCAGGCTTCGTGGTGGTCGAAGTGACACAACGCTCGATGTACGGGCTGCCCGTTGAGATTGTCTTGGCGGAAAAGCCGGAGCCTGCTGTGGGGCATCCCGTCTAATAACTCACTGAAAGGAGGAAGATAGATGGTGACAGAGGTTAAAGAAAAAATAATTGAAGAGATTAATAATCTTTCCATAAATGACCTGGTTGAGCTTCTTGATCTCATCGAAGTCATAAAAAGAAGAAAGAGTAAGTTTAAGAATGCTCATCGGAAAATACAAAAAACATTTCAAAAATATCACATTACCCCAGCGGATATGGAAGGCTCAATAAGGGAGGCCAGGGAAAAGTTAAGCTCAGAGTAGTCATTAATACCAATGTGTTGGTCTCCCTGTTTCTCAGTGGAGAAGCCATGAACCGTATTTTCGAAGGGTTGCTATCAGAGAAATTTACCCCGGTCTTATGCCCTGAAATTTTTGATGAATATCAACAAGTTTTGAGCCGCCCCAGATTTCATCTTCAACCCCGGGATATATTTGATTTTCTCACCCATTATGCCTGAATTTCCTTCAGGGTGCACATTCCTGGGAACCTCACCGTTGTCCCAGATAAAGCCGATAATAAATTCCTTGAAGCCGCTTCCATTACAGATGCCAATTATATGGTATCTGGTGACCACCACTTGCTTGAAATAAATCAATTTCACTCGATTCCAATTATTACACCCGCTCAATTCGCTGTCATACTTGAGAAATTTTAATCACGCCTTCGGCAAGAAATCCCACGACGTATTATATTATACGGACAGGAAACTAGAACTCCGCATCTTATGCGGATCAATCTAATTATTGTTCGATATTGAATAGACAAATCAGATAGGGTATAAAGACAGCATGAATAAGCACAAGATTTACCTAGCGGATTCTCGTTCCATGTCGGAAGTTCCGGATGAATCCGTCCATCTCATTATTACGTCACCGCCATACTGGCAACTCAAGGATTATGACAGCGCCCAGCAGATCGGTTTTCACGATACTTATGAAGAATACATCAACAATCTGAACCTGGTATGGAAGGAATGTCACCGGGTCCTGTACGGCGGCTGCCGCCTGTGCATCAATATTGGTGATCAGTTTGCCAGATCTGTATATTATGGTCGCTATAAAGTCATTCCCATCAGAACCGAGATCATTAAATTTTGTGAATCCATCGATTTCGATTATATGGGGGCCATTATCTGGCAGAAGGTGACGACTTGTAACACGACGGGCGGCGCCACAATTATGGGTTCGTACCCCTATCCGCGAAATGGAATTATCAAGATTGATTACGAATTTATCCTGCTCTTCAAAAAAACCGGGACTCCCCCGCCGGTCAACAAAGCGGCAAAAGAGCAGTCCAAGCTGTCTGTAGAAGAATGGAACGAATA
>JAPLGF010000132.1 GCA_026390275.1 Candidatus Atribacteria bacterium | reverse complement strand
CGAATTACGAATTATGAATGAAAAAATGGGTGGGGGAATATTTCTGATCACTGAAACTATACCAACTTACTCCCTGCCCTATATAATTCAAAAATTCTTAAAAGTACTTCCAACTCCACAACTCAACACCTCAACAACTCAACATTTTCACCGAAGGGGAGTTGGGAGTTGTAAATGGTAGATGAGACGTTGAGATGGTGGTCTTTTCCATTTTTCTGAAAAAGACTTGCAAAAAACGATTTCGGCCGTTACATTATTACCAAATAAGGTAGGTGACAACATGAAGACGATGGATAAAGTCACACGATTTTCTGCACTTCAGGACCTGGTGGCGAATCGAGTGTTTCAGTTGAGCGGGGAGGGGGCTTTTGAAGTCCTGGCTCAGGCCAAGAAGCTGGAGAAGACCGGGAAACACATCATTCATTTAGAAATCGGGGAACCCGATTTTGATACTCCGGAAAATGTAAAAGATAAAGCAATTCAGGCTATCCAGGAGGGACATACCCATTATGTCCCCTCCTGTGGAATAGATGATTTGCGCGAAGCAGTGGGTGTCTATATGAAACGAACCCGGGGAGTCGAGGTGGATCCGGAAGAAGTGGTGGTTACTCCCGGGGCCAAGCCAGTCATTTTTTTAAGTTTTCTTCTTCTTCTGCAGGAAGGGGATGAGGTGATCTGCCCGGACCCCGGATTTCCGGCTTACCGCTCCATCGTTGAGTTTTCCGGAGCAAAAGCGGTTCCTCTTCCGTTGCGGGAAGAAAATGATTTCCGGGTGGACATTGATGAGTTGAAAAAGCTGGTGACTTCCAAAACCAAAATGCTGGTTCTCAACTCTCCTCACAACCCCACCGGTTCTCGCCTTCTCAAGGAAGATATGCAAGAGATTGCCCAGGTGGTCGCCGAAGAAGACCTGATCGTTTTTTCCGATGAAGTGTACAGCGAAATCGTCTATGATGATGCCCATGTGAGCATCCTGCAATTTCCCGGCATGAAGGAGCGGACGGTTCTGCTGGATGCTTTTTCCAAAACCTTCGCCATGACCGGTTGGAGACTGGGTTATGCTGTTCTTCCCCGGGAGATTGCCGGGTACCTCTCTCTCCTCCTGACGAATTCCAATTCCTGTACCTGCACGTTTACCCAGATGGCCGGTGCCGAAGCCCTTCTCCACAGTGCCGGTTCCGTCCGTAGAATGTCGGAACAATTTAAAGTGCGAAGGGATTTTCTCTTAGATCGTCTCCGTGAAATTGAAGGGATTTCCATCGTGAAGCCGAGTGGGGCCTTCTATTATTTTCCAAATATCAAATCCTACGGATTGACCTCCCGCCAGATGGCATCGTATCTCTTAGATGATGCCGGGGTGGCGCTCCTTCCCGGAACTTGTTTTGGAGTACAGGGAGAGGGGTATCTCCGTATTTCTTTTTCGAATTCACTGGAAAATATCATGGAAGCGATGGACCGCATGGAGCGGTCGCTTTGCAAGCTGAAGAAAGCTTGAAACCGGTATGGATATCCAAGGTTTGAAATACCAGAAACCGGCATAAATATCTATTACCTTTTTTCCAGGAGGACATTATGATGAAGATTTTGCTCACCCATTTTCAAAGGAAGGGTACTCCCCTCAGCCGGGGAGAAGAACAGGTATTGCTCCAGAAGATCATCGACCTTCTTTACGTGGAAGGCTTAGAATTCAACTTGAAGATTGAGGACCTGGAAGCGGGAGAGTAGAAAAGCACCCCCGGTTTGATTCCTGAAATCAGTATTCCCCCCATAATGAGGAGACACCCCGCCAACGTGCGGGGTGTTAGTTTTTCGTGCCAGAAAATGTACGAGCAGATCGCAGCAAAGACTGGCTCCAGGACAAAGATGAGGCCGACATGAATGGCGGTGGTATGTTTCTGGGCGACATTCTGAATAGCGAAAGCGAGACCGGTGGCGGCGATTCCCAGGAAGGTGATCTGCCCGAATTCCACGGCGGAGAATGAAAAGCGAATTGCTCGAAAGGGTATGGCCAAGAGAAAGATGAGGAGTACCACGGTTATCATTTCGGTACTGGCCAGGGGGAAAGACTGGCTCTCCCCCGTGAAGCGCTCTACCAGCACGATTTGTAAAGCATAGGCTATTGCTCCCAGTAAGGTGAGAAGATCCCCCTTGAGGGCGAAGCCAGTGAGTTCCCCGGAGTTCAGCGTCATGAGCGAAAGGCCAGCGAACGCCAGAAAAACACCCACCAGGGTTACCCGACGAAGAGACGTCTTCAGGATCAGCCAGGAGAAAAGGGGTACCAGAATGACGCTCAGGCCGGTAATGAAGGCGGAACGGGATGGGGTGGTATAGACCAGTCCTATGGTCTGGAAAAGATATCCCGAGAAAAGAACCATTCCCAAAATGCCACCGTTTCGCAGGGTCTTTTTATCCGGTTTGTGACCGGGAAGGAAAAGGATCAGGAAGAGGGTGGCAATCAAAAACCGCCAGAAGAGGATATTGAGGGGATTTCCCTGTCCCAGGAGACTTTTCATGGTGACAAAGGTGGCACCCCAGATGAGATTGACCCCTGCCAGTGAAAGATCTGCCATCAATACTTTCGTTTTTGCCGTCTTTGCCATAAGAGTAGTATACTGGTTTTTTTTGTGGATATTTTTTCGTTTTCTAATTTTACACCGGAGGTGGTTCTTTTCCGGGTAGGATAATAAACAGGGAACAAAAATTAAATTATTTACCATTCACTGTATGAGAGGGAGGGGTGAAACGATGTGACTTCGAAAGAACGAGTGAAAATGGCATTTGCGCATCAGGAACCAGACCGGGTACCGATAACTGCCAGTTTTGTCCCGGAATTCGCCCGGAGATTGCGGGATCATTTCGGGATGTCCCAGAATCCGGTGAATCCTCATGGAGGGGAAGTCCACGATTTTGAAGAAAAGCTGGGGCTGGATGTCATTCAATATTCCGTAGGCATCGCTAATTCCTATTATGCCTCAGAAGAGCAAGAATACACCTGTGAATGGGGAATCACCTGGAGACAGGCTGAGTACCAGACTCGTTTTGGGGTGGGGAAGTATACCGAATTTGCCAGACGACCCCTGACAGACGATGACAACCTGGCAAGCTATATTCCTCCGGACCCCAACCGGGAAGAGCTCTATCGTCCGTTGCAGGGGATTCTGGAACAGTATGGGAAGGAGTATTACCTCTTAGGGGTGACAGTGTGTACCATTTTTGAGGGAGCCTGGTATCTGCGGGGCTTGGATCGACTTCTCATGGATATGGTGATGGATGAAGAAAAAGCCAACTTCGTGCTGGATATTCCCTTCCGCTATCACCTGCAGGCGGCGAAGAAACTCGTTAGCATGGGAGTGGATGGTATCTGGATTGGGGACGATGTGGGGACCCAGAAAGGGATGATGATATCACCGGAGATGTGGCGTAAATATCTGAAACCCCGCCTCGCCCAGTTCTGCCAGGAAATAAAAGCCCTCAATCCCCAGCTCAAAATTGCCTACCATAGTGATGGGAATATCTACCCTATCATCGACGAAATGGTATCCGGTGATGGGAAAGCAGTGAGAAGTAATGACCCGTTGTCATGTTGAGGATTTGGAAATATTCTCTCTTTCGGTTACAATAACTGTAAAAGAATCCTTCATTACGTTTTTCGAAAAGGGGGTGTAGGGTAAAGTTTTGAGTTTTGTGGAGCATGATTATTAAATAAAGGAGGTCGAAAAGAAATGAAGAAGATCTGGATTGCATTGTTAGTTGTTCTGATGATGGTGACGATGTGCGGGATGGCGTTTGCGGAAGGGAAGCATTTTGAGGGGATTAGGATTCGTTTCTTCCCGGGCGGATCGGAAGGAGACCCCTTTGCCTCGGTGGTGTATCGCGGAGCGAAAGCGGCAGAAGCAGACCTGGGATGCACGGTGGATTATGTATTTTCCCAGTGGCAGCCGGATAAGATGGTGGCACAGTTCAAAGATGCCATCGCCTCGAAACCGGATGGAATCGCCATCATGGGTCACCCGGGTGATGATGCCCTGGATCCGCTCATCGATGAAGCAGTGGCAGCAGGAATTATCGTGACGTCACAAAACACCGGTCTCCCCAAGGCGGAAGGGAAGTACAAAGATAAAGGGTTTGGTTATGTGGGTCAGGAACTCTATGCTTCCGGGTATGCCCTGGGGAAGAAAGCCATTGAGATGTTTGGTCTCAAGGAAGGCGACCGGGCGATGGTGTGGGGTCTTCTCTCGCAGGAAACCCGCGGGCTCCGAACCAAGGGTGTGAAAGATGCATTGGAAGAAGCGAAACTGGTGGTTGACTATCTGGAAATTTCATCGGAAGTGAATGCCGATGCTCCGCTGGGGACACCCATAGTCAGTGGATATCTCTCCTCTCATCCGGATTGTAAGATGATCGTCACCGATCACGGTGGATTGACTGCTACCCTGGAAACCTACCTGAAGGGTGCGGGAAAGGGACCGGATGATGTGATCGGTATCGGATTTGACCTCACTCCGGCCACGGTGGAAGCCATCCGCAACGGGTTCTGTGATCTGGTACTCGATCAGCAGCCCTATCTTCAGGGATATCTTCCCATTCTCCAGATCTGCCTCACCAAGAAATACGGTTTTTCCGGTCTGCACATCGACACGGGTTCTGGCTTCATCAGCAAGACGAACGTAGAACCGGTTGCGAAACTGGCGGAGGAGGGAATCAGGTAATTGGTGGTTTCAGCGAGTTCTTTAGTGAAGTTGGTGAATATCAGGAAGTCGTTCGGGAGGGTCGAAGTCTTACGTAACATCAATCTGGAAATCGGTTACAACGAGGTGGTCGGTCTCCTGGGTGACAATGGTGCCGGTAAATCCACTCTGATCAAGATCATCACCGGGGTACATACTCCTGATTCCGGAGAGCTCTACTGGAAAGGAAAGAAACTGGTGAATTACAGTGTGGCGAAAGCCCGGGATATTGGGATGGAGACAGTATTCCGTAGCCATTTCCCGTGCTCTCCACTTCGAGGCGGATCTTATCATCCTCGACGAGCCCACCACGGGGTTATCGCTCTCCGAGACCCAGAAAGTCTTGGGTTTCGTGGAGGACATCCGGCACCGGGGGAAGACCTGCGTCTTCATTACCCACAATATCTATCACGTCTATCCGGTGGCGGACCGTATCGTCATCCTCGACCGGGGGAGCGTGGTGGGGCAGTTCCGCAAAGACCAGATCTCGCTGGAAGAACTGGTGAATCGTTTGTGCCTGGTAGCGCAAACGGGAAGTCTGAACGGTCAGAGCAACAGCTGTCTGGTCCCGGAACAGAAAGAAGACAAGATGCAATCGATCATGCCCTGAATTTATCTTTGCCCCCGGGAGACACCTTTCGGGGGCAAAGAGCTCCGTTGTTCGTTGTCTGTTCCCGTTATGACCCTTTATTTGGAGGAAACGTGCATGAATCCGGTGACGTTCAGAGAGAATAAATCTCAGATCAGCGTTTCTATCGTTATGTTCGCCATTTTTGTCCTCTTCGCCATTGGCAGTCCCAGGACCTTCCTCTCCTACAACATTTACTACTCCTTCATGTCCACCATTCCATTTTTCGCCATCATGTCTTTGTCTTTAACCCTGGTGGTCATCAGTGGCGAAATGGATCTTTCTTTTCCTTCCATCATGGGGTTTGCCGGATGGGTGTTTACGGTGATGTTTCATGCCACGGGTAGTGTGGCAATTGCCCTGATCGTTGCTCTCCTGGTGGGCTTAGGGGCAGGATGGTTGAACGGTTTCCTCATCGTGAAGCTTCGTCTCCCTTCCATGGTGACCACTATCGGGACCCAATTTTTCTGGGCGGGAGTCACTATCGTTCTGAGTGGGGGACTGGGTAAAACATTGGTACCCACCAAAAGCAGCCCCCTTTTCAGCGTCTTAGTGGGTCGGATCGGGGGGAAAGTCCCGGCTCAGATGATCTGGACCGTCATCGTTGCCTTTTTCATCTGGCTTTTTTTAAACCGGCACCGTTTTGGTGCCCATGTCTATTTCTGCGGTGACAACCCGGAGAGTGCCCGGGTGATGGGAATCAACGTCGATCGGGTGAAAATGATCGTCTTCACCCAGATGGGCCTTTTCTCCGCCTTTGCCGGAATCCTGGCGAGCTTAGAAGTTTCCTACTACTGGCCCACCCTGGGACAGGGATACCTTTTGAAGACCATTGCTGCCGTCTATTTGGGGGGAACGCCGGTAGAAGGGGGAGTGGGAACCGTTTTCGGGACCTTCATTGGAGCGATCATCTTGGGGTGCTTGGAAGCAGGAATCATCGCCATGGGCATGACCGGTTTCTGGACCCAGCTTATCTATGGCCTCATCGTTATTGTTTCCATCGCCATGCATTCGGCCATGCGGAGGTATTGACGGGGAACTTTTGGAAGGAAGACCTGTAAGCCGAGTTCTGTATTCTCTCGTGGGAGAGAACGGCAGCCATCTCTCTGGAAACCTGGTTACCCAGGTTTTCAAGCAGCCAACCCGAAGGTCAGCGAGCAGCCTCTACCCTTCCTATTTGGCCTTGCTCCGGGTAGGGTTTTCCAGGCACATCGGTTACCCGATGCCCGGTGAGCTCTTACCTCGCCTTTTCACCCTTTCCTCACTCTGGTGAGGTGGTTTGCTTTTCTGTGGCACTATCCCGAGGTTACCCCCGCTGGGTGTTACCCAGTACCCTGCTCTGTGGAGCTCGGACTTTCCTCAGGCATTTCTGCCCGCGGCTGCCCGGTCTTCCTTCCAAAGTATATATTCTATCACAAAAACTTTCCTCATTCATCACCAAGGCATTTTTAATCATTCATAGTTCACGGCATTTTCACTTCATTTCGGAAAGATTAACCTCTTGCAATTGGGACACTGCATCAGGCTTTCTTGTTTCCGGACAGATTTCAAGACCGTGGAAGGAAGTGTTAGGTGACACCCGGTGCAGGTTTCTCCCTCCAACTCCACTACCGGGTTGGGGTACTTCTTGCGGAGATCCTGGTAGAGGGAAGAGGTTCCAACCGGGATGACCTGGAAGGCATCCCGCCGATTCGTCGAGAGATGTTCTACGTTCGTTTTTAATTCCCCGATCTCCTGCTTCAACCGGGCAAGGGAGTGTTCAATGTCATTCGTCCGGGTGTGAAGACGAGCTTGCTTTTCTTTCAGCGCGAGTTGGAGATGCTCGGTTTTATCAAGCTGTCCGATAACGACATCTTCCAAGGTAGTTTTAGATTTTTCGAACGTTTCCATGTTCGCTTTCCATTGTTCCAGCTCTTTGGCGGAATGGATGTCCCCGCTGTAAAGCTTCCCCTGCGATTTTTTTAACTTCTCCTCGATCTGCTTCAATTCCAGCTCTAAATGTGCCAGCTCCACCCGTTCTTTATTAAATGTTTTGCGAAACTCTTCCCACTCCGCCTGGTCTCTTTCTCTTTCCTCCGAGAGACGCTGGATCTCCTCACTTTTGGCGGAAATCTTTTTGTTCGATAAAACAATTTTTTCATCCAGGTTCTGAAGGGCGATGAGCTTTTTGTGAATCTCCGGCAAATAGTGCCTCCTCGCAAGGACCACCTGAACAGGTATTCCCTGTCATTCTGATACGTACCCTATTTTCCCTTTTTTACTGCCTTTTTGTCAACGGAGAGGGAGGAAGAGTTAACCCTCTGTTTCGAAAGAGAATTCCACACCCGGCAGGGATTTTATGGCCTCTCGCTTCATGCGGGGGAAGAGGTTCTCAAGGGCGAGGCGTTCACCGGGGCCATGGGGGACGGGGAGGTAGGTACAGGAATATAATTTCAGCTTTTCGATATGGTGATGGGTGAGATCGCCGGTGAGAAAGAGGTCAGCTTTTTGCGTTATGACTTCGTTGAGGACCCCGCTACCGCCTCCGGGACAGAGGGCGATGGTGGAAAGGGGGTCGTGAGGAGAGGAGCTGGTAATGGGGTGGATGGGGAGAGAGGGAAGAAGGTGCTGGACCCGGGAACAAAGGTCAGAAAGAGAAAGGGGAGAAGAAAGGGTAACGAGTCGTCCAATACCGGTGGTGGGGGGGTCGATGGGGTAGAGAGGGTAGATGTCGGTGACCGGGACTTCGTAAGGGTGTATTTCCCGGATCACCCGGATCACTTCTGCTACTTTTGTAACATCCGGGATAGTGACTTCGATACGCACTTCTTCCACGTTTTGCTCCTGTTCCGGTTCACCGATGAAGGGAGGGGATTCGCTCTTGGGAAGAAAGGTTCCGGTTCCCGGGACCTGGAAATAACAATGGGTGTACCCTTCCATCTGGCCGGCACCGATAGCAAAGAGGGCATCAGTCACCGTTTTGAGATGGGAAGGGGGAAGGAAGGTTACCACTTTCAGACCGGAGGAAGGCGGGTAGGGAAAGAGAGGGGTACGATCACCCGCCAGAGAAAGAAGATCGATCCACTGATCGGCGAGACCTCCGGCCATGGTATCGAGACTGGTGTGAAAGGCGAGGACCGAGATGCCTTCCTGGTAGAGGGTGCACAACATGTCACACCAGGGATCGTCGATGGAGAGTTTTTTTAACGGTTCCCAAAGGGGAGGATGGTGGAGGAAAAGAAAATCGATTTGGTTATGGATAATTTTCAGGAGAAGGTCGGGATGGAGCTCGAGCGCAACGAGCACCCGCTGGATGTACTGACGCTTCCCGTGAATCTGCAACCCGGTCCGGTCATCGGGAAGGGCAAAACGAGGTGGGAAGAGCGATTCAAAAAAGGAGAGTACATCAGATAGTGAATTCATAAAAGTCTCATCAGACTGCAGGCAGGTGGTGGAGGGGGGAAATCCCACACCACACTGGTGGGCCCACCCGGATTCGAACCAGGGACCGATCGGTTATGAGCCGACTGCTCTACCGCTGAGCTATGGACCCACATGCCGGCAATTATCATATCACATCGTTTTTTGCTTATCAAGTTGATCACTCGGTTAGTGTCGGTAAATGGCATGGTGGTCTGGTCACTTTCTCCGTTTTTCGAGCTCCTGCATCACATCGGAAAAAGTCAGACCTTCATGTCGCAGGAGAACCAGGAGGTGGTAAAGGAGGTCGGCAGCTTCCCAGCGGAGATGTTCCTTCTTGTCGGGCCTGGTTTCGGTGGCTGCCAACAGGACTTCGGTGGACTCTTCGGCGATTTTTCGGAGGATCTTTTCCCGGCCAGCTTCGAAAAGACGGGTGGTGTACGATTCCGAGGAGGGGTGTTCAGCTCTCTCATCGATGATCTCGAAAAGGGACTGGAGGAAAGAGGAGAGGGCAAAGGGAGGGCAGGAAGAGTCAGGGGCGGAGAGTTCTCCATCCTTGACTTCGCGATGAAAACAGGAGGGAAGTCCGATGTGACAGGCCACTCCCTTTTGATCCACCATGATGAGGAGGGTATCATTATCACAATCGAGATAGAGGTGCTTGACCGTTTGAAAGTGACCACTGGTTTCACCTTTATGCCAGAGTGTTTGTCTCTTCCGGCTGAAGAACCAGGTTTCACCGGTCTCGCACGTTTTTTGTATGGCTTCCCGGTTCATGTAGGCCATCATGAGGACTTTTCCACTGGTAGCATCCTGGATAATCGTCGGGATGAGGCCTTGTTCATTGAAGGTGATGTGGTCGAAAAGTGTCATTTTGTTCATCAATCTTCTGTCCTTACCGGAATACCGCGTTTTTTAAGGAAATTCTTGGCTTCCAGGATGGTGAATTGCTTGTAGTGGAAAATGGAGGCGACCAGGGCGGCGTCGGCCTGGCCTTCCCGCAGGACCGAGAG
The DNA here is from genome assembly GCA_026390275.1 of Candidatus Atribacteria bacterium. Lineage (GTDB taxonomy): Bacteria > Atribacterota > Atribacteria > Atribacterales > Atribacteraceae > JAPLGF01. The sequence continues at coordinate 4,759 of JAPLGF010000132.1, read as the reverse complement.
GAGATGTTCGAGCTTCCCGGCTCCTCCGGAGGCGATGACCGGAATGGTTACCCGTTCGGCAATTTTCCGGGTCAGGCTGATATCATAACCGGACTGGGTTCCATCAGTATCCATGCTGGTGAGGAGGATTTCTCCCGCCCCCAGTTTTTCTACCTGATTGGCCCAACTCAGGGCATCTTTACCGGTGGGTGTTCGCCCCCCGTTGATGAATACTTCCCAGTAGCTGTGGCGGGTGATCCGATCCCAGGTTTTTTTCACGTCGATGGCCACCACCACACACTGGCTCCCGAATTTATCAGCTAATTGCGACACCAGGTTGGGGTTCAAAACAGCCGCGGTGTTGATGGAAACTTTGTCGGCACCGGCCTTCAGGAGCTTGCTGACATGTTCGGGGGTGCTGATCCCACCGCCCACGGTGAAGGGCATGAAGATGGTTTCCGCCACTTTTTCTGCCACCGTCACCATGGTTTCCCGTTTTTCGTAGGAGGCGGTGATGTCAAGAAAGACCAGTTCATCAGCTCCTTCTTCTTCGTAACGCCGGGAGAGCTCCACCGGATCTCCCACGTCTTTTATATTCTCAAAATGAATTCCCTTGACCACGGTTCCTTCCTTGATGTCTAAACAAGGAATAATTCTTTTGGCCAGCACGGTCATACCTCCTGTAAAATTTTCTGAACCGTTTCGTACTGTAAGACGCCGGAATAGAGAGACTTTCCCAGAATGACTCCTTCGATCCCCTGCCGGACGCTCTTGAGATTCTGAATATCGGAGAGGGTACTGATGCCTCCCGCCACCATGATGTTCACACCGGTTTCCGCCAGGAATGCGGTGATGCGTTCGATATCGATACCCTGGAGGGTTCCATCCCGCGCGATGTCGGTGTAGATAAAGTGCTGGATTCCCATCTGTTTCATGGATTTCGCCAGGTCGCTGGCAGAGAGGGGAATGTTTTCCGTCCAGCCTTCCAGAGCGACTTTTCCGTTTAGAGAATCAATGCTCACGGTGATTTTCTCGGGAGCGATGGAGAGAAACTGTTCCAGGAGTACGGGGTTTTTAATCGCCACGCTACCCAGAATGATCCTGGTGACCCCGGCTTCTAAGTAACGAGAAAAAGTAGTAAGGTCCCGGATACCGCCTCCTACCTGCACCGGGATACGAATCGTTTCCAGGATTTTGATCACCAGGGGAAAGTTGACCGGAAGGCCTCTTTTGGCTCCATCCAAGTCCACCACGTGGAGCATGGGAGCGCCCTTTCCTTCCCACTTACGGGCCATCTCGACCGGGGAATCGCCGTAAACCGTGAGTCGGGTGTAATCCCCCTTTTCTAAGCGGACACATTGCCCGCCCATGACGTCAATCGCCGGGATGGGAAGAATCATTTTGGGATAATTCCCACCCAATTTTCTAAAAATTTCATACCCCAGGTGGAACTTTTTTCTGGGTGGAACTGGACTCCCCAGAGGTTCTCGTGGTTCACCACGACCGGAATGACCACATTGTAGTTACAGATACCTATTGTGTCGGTATCTGTTTCCGGAACGACATAATAGGAATGGGCAAAATAAAAGAAACGCCCCTGGGAGATGTTGGTGGTGAGCGGAGTGTTTTTCCGAAAATAGATACGGTTCCATCCCATGTGGGGGATCTTGTTGGTGGGTGGGAGTTTTCTCACTTCACCGTCGATGAGGGCCAGACCCTTTTTACGGGGCGATTCCTGGCTTTTTTCAAAGAGGAGCTGTAAACCGAGACAGATTCCCAGAATCGGTTTTTTCTCTAAGGCAAAAGATCGCAGGGGATCAATCAGGCCGTTTTTCTCCATTTGATCCACCGCGTCACCGAAGGATCCCACTCCCGGCAGGATGACGGCGTGTGACTTCTCGATATCCGCACCAGTACTGGTAACGCAGACCTCCTGACCCAATTTCTCCAGAGCTTTTGAAACGCTGTGTAGATTTCCAATTCCGTAATCGACAATTGCAATCATTTGTTGACCCTCTCCTATATGAGTCCTTTGGTGGAAGGGATTCCATGGCCGGTTCTTTCAGCCGCATCACCAAGTGACTTCCCGATTGCTTTAAAAAGGGATTCCAAACCGTGGTGATTGTTCTTTCCCCACCATATTTTAGCATGGAGTGTCATTTTTGTATTATTAACCAGTGCCCGCAGGAACTCCTCTACCAACGGAATTTCAAAGTCCCCCACCCGGTCACCGAGATCTGGTGTTTCGTAGAGGAGATAGGACCGCCCGCTCAGATCCACCGCTGCCATGCTGAAAGCGTCATCCATGGGAAGGAAGGTGGTGCTGAAGCGTTGAATTTGTTTGTCCTGATCGAGAACATTCCGGAGTGCCTGGCCCAACACTATGCCGGTATCTTCGGTGATGTGGTGGATATCCACCTCCACATCACCCCGTGCTTTCAGAGTGAGATCCCACCGGGCATAGAACGCCATGCTCCGGAGAAGATGTGGAAAGAAAGGAACCGGCATATCGATAGAGATTTCTCCATTTCCCTCCAACCGGAGAAAGACTTCGATCTGCGTTTCATACGATTCGCGTTTTTCTTGAGTTTCTCGAATAGCCAGAACCATCACCTGCCTGGGAAAGATAGTGAAAAGTTTTTTCGTGGGGGTTACTGGGAATTGATCTGATTCTCCAACTGGTGGTTGGAGAGGATGACATTACTCCACTCCCATCCGAAAATACCCTTTTCGATCTCTAAATAGAGGATATCATATTCCGGGTCAGCCCATTGCTCGATTCGCAGAGAATACATATTATTTTTCTTCTCCACGGGAGAAAAACGGGGATTGGATTGCGGGAGATAGGTTTCTAAGTATTTTTTCACCGGGGAAAAACGACCCAGTTCGTACTCGCTATAAATTTGTCCGGTCCAGAAATCACCTTTTTTCGCCAGACTTTCGATGGTGGAGATATCTTTATCAGTAAAAGCCTTTTCCAGCTCCGTGATCAGGTCATCGGGATTTTTCCTGGCCCACCGGGGATCTGATTTCAGATATTCCACCCGTAGCTCGGCGAGCTGTCGATAGAAGGGATCGGTTTCATCGTTGAAGATTTGCTGGTAAAAGTTTAGTGCTTGCTGAAAATTTTCCATTTTTTCATAACAACTGGCGATTTCCGACCGGATGCTGGATTTCCCATCGAAATTGGGGTAATCAGCAAGGATTTTGAGATACCAGTCAATCGCCTCCTGATATTTTTCCAGGTGGTATTGATAGTGGCGAGCCACATCTTCCATGGCCTGTTCCCGAAGATTATAGGTGTCTTCCATATCCTGGGGAAAGCTGGCTATGATCTCCTGGAGCATGGCAAGTGACCCGGTGTAATTCTGGTTTTCCTCCTCGATTTTGGCGCTCCAGTATCGAAACAGATAGGCATCGGGAGCAGTGGGGAATTTATTAATAAAAACCTGCAGGACATTCTGGGTGTCTTTTTTCCGTTCCTGTTCGCTGTAGACGTTGTAGAGCGTTTGCACGACCTGTGAGAGTTCCTCCTGGTTATTGGAATCGAGAAGAGGAGTAAGAAGAGCGATGGCTTTTTCATAGTCCCCATTTTCAATATTGAGTTGGGCCTGATCCAGGGGTTCCAGGGCTTTCGCCGAAGGGGCCATCATTATTATGAGCACAAAAAAACAAAATGAAATCGCGGAAAATACTTTCAATCCTGACTCCTTTTGCATTCAGTGAACACTGATATCTATTCGTTTGAAACACCAATCACCCGGTTAAGGTAATTCTACCATAAAGACGCCGGGACGGCGGGAGGGAGGAAAGAATATCGAAAGAGCTTGTGGGGGAGAGTGATTCGGGGTACAATAAAAGGCGCGGTAGTAGGTGAGGATATTTTACCATTCTGTGAATTTTTGTCTTTTCCGGGTAGGTTTCTGATGATAAACAGCAGACAGTACTGGAATGAAATGAGGGACAGTGGGAGATTGATTCTGCGCCGTCCGGAATTCCTTCTCCTTCCACTTGTTCCTGGTGTGCTCGGAGCGCTGATCTTTTTCCTGTCGCATAATCGGCGCCTCACCTGGGTTTCTTCGTATTTTCAATCGGTTCCACTCACTATTCTCTCTCTTCTGGCTCTCTTTTCTAGTTTTCTCTGTCTTTGCTTCATGATCGCCCTCATCTGGGATTTTCAATACCGGGACACCATCGATTTTCGACGGGCCTGGAAGATGATATCCGGCCGTTTCACAGAAATCCTCATCGCCTCAGCTGCTTTGGGTCTTCTCATCGGCGTTTTCTCTGTCTGGTTTGTGTTTCCGGGATTTTTCCTGGCCTATCTTCTTCTGTTCAGTTTTCCGGCACTCGTGGTGGAGGGCGATGACCCCTTCTCTGCCGTAAAGACCAGTTTTCGCATGGTCATGGAGAATCCAGCAGAAGTATTCGCCTTCTTGATCGTCGCAGTGTGTATTTTCCTCATCGGTTATCTTCTCATCTGGATTCTCAGCCTTATTCCCTTCGCCGGTTTCTTCCTCGATATCCTGGTGGGTTCCCTCATCATCACCTACCTTTCTCTCCTTCTCACCCGGTTCTATCTCACCCTGAGCCGGTATGGAAGTGGTTCAGGAAAGGCAAGGTAATATAACGGTTGTTACCCTTCCAGAAATCCCAGGTTAACGGAGAGACCATCGGTAGCGGCGATGACCCGGACGCCGGTTTTTTGGCTCAGGTTTTCGGCGATTTCCCAGGGTTTATCCCGGACGATGGTCATTCCGAAGTGGGTGAGGTTAGCTAA
>JAPLGF010000072.1 GCA_026390275.1 Candidatus Atribacteria bacterium | reverse complement strand
ATAACCGGTTTCAAATTCTGATCAAAGAGGTCACCACCGTTAGCCCAGATCCAGGGGAGAAGCTCTACTAAGGTAACGATCGTTTTGGCTGGAGAGAAATCCCATCCATAAACCTTATCCGCTGGTCTATTCAATTTTTCGGCAGCCATGGCGAATTCATCCCAGTAACGGGGGGTGAAGGTAAAACCGGCTTGCTCAAAAAGGTCCTTCCGGTAGAAGATCATGCGGCAATCAGGCTGGAAAGGCAAAGCAATCAATTTCCCATTATACCGCCAGTATTCCATCAACTGGGCAGGGTAATCATCGATAGCGAACTTGGTTTTCTCAACGAAGGGTCCCAGATCTTCCAACCAGTTCGATCCGGCAAACTCGGACAACCAGGGGTTATCAAAGCTGATGACATCGTAGGTTCCCATCGAGGCGGCCATGTCGGTCACCTGCTTCTCGTGAATGGAATCGAACGGAAGCGGTTCCCAGACCACTTTGATCCCTGTTTGCTTTTCAAATTCCGGCAGCATGGCAATAGCGGCATCGGCCCAGGCTGCGTTTAAAGAAGTGATGGTGATGGTTGTCCCGGCATAGGGTTTATCTTGAGCCATAGCCGTGCCAATTGTCATGGTTATGAATACTATTACCATAAACGAGATGACACAGAGTTTTTTAGAATAAGTCATATCTACTCCTCCTCTACTTTTTTATGACTTCGCATAAAGACCTTACTTCGTTTCGGAGATGGTATCACCTCCTTTATTTCTTTTTAAATTAATCCTTTTTCAGAATGATTTCTTTTCATTTTATTTCACTGCTCCCAGGGTGAGGCCCCGAACAATATATTTCTGTGCGATGATAGCGAGAAGAATGGTGGGGGCAGCGGTAAGAACGCTCGCCGCCGTGAGGGCTCCCCAACGGATCCCGGTCTCAGTGATGAATCCAGCCAGGACCACCGGCATAGTCTTGGCTGCACGTCCGGTAAACAAGAGAGCATAGAGAAACTCGTTCCAGGCAAAAATGAAACACAGGATCCCGGTGGAAGCAAGACCCGGTGCGGAAAGGGGAAGAGCGATCCGAAAAAAGACGCTATACCGGGAACACCCATCGATCATAGCCGACTCTTCGATCGCTACCGGAAGATCATCAAAAAACCCTTTCATCATCCAGGTGGCAAATCCTAAGTTCATGGTCAGATACACGATGACCAGACCAAAGTGAGTATCCAGGGCATGAAATTGTTTGAGAAGGAGGTAGAGCGGAATGGCACTGGCAATGGGGGGAAACATCCGGGTAGAGAGCATCCAGAAAGCGATGTCATTCTTTCTCCTGATGGTAAACCGGCTCAGGGCAAAAGCGGCCAATGAACCGAGAAATATACAAATTGCAGTCGAGGTGGTGGTGATGATCAGGCTATTGTAAAAATATTTCCTGATATCACTGGCAGTAAATAGATCCCCATAATTGGAAAATACTGGCTTGAAAACCCATACCGGTGGGATTTGAAAAGTTTGGACCTGGTTTTTAATTGAAGTGAGGAACATCCAGATGATTGGAAAGAGCCAGATGATGCCAATTGCCCCGAGTACGATATAGAGAATCACAATAAACGTTCTTTCTTTCTTCGCCCTGGTTCCACTCAAAAGAATCCTCCTCTTCTTCCGGAAATATGGTTACTCGCGTTGAAAAATTTTAATGAATATATTGGAAATGATGATAATAATAACTAATAACACATAGGACAGGCTGGAACTGTATCCTAATTTAAACCATTTGAACCCCACAATGTAGGTGTAGAAGTTTAGCACTTCAGTACTGATCCCCGGTCCTCCTTGGGTGAGCCCAAAGAGTAAATCAAAATTTTTCAAAATATCCATCAGCCGGATGAGGATAGTTACCAGAATGAGCGTTTTGAGAAACGGAAACTTGACGAATCGAAACACTTTATACCGGGATGCTCCATCTACCATGGCTGCTTCGATGGGCTCCAGGGGAACATTTCTCAGCCCGGTATAGAGAACCAGGAAGAAAAATGGAGTCCACTGCCAGACCTCCACCATGATCACGGAAGCCAGAGCAGTACCACTCTCCGACAACCAGGGGATCGCCTTCCATCCCATAGTCTGCAGGAAATAGTTAAAAATCCCCTGATTAGGATTGAACATAAAACGCCACATCAGTGCCACCACGATGGGAGCAATGATCATGGGAATTAAAAACAGCATCCGGAGGGCCCCCTGTCTTGGAAGCCGGTCATAGAGAACGGCAATACCTAACCCGATAAAGAATTCAAAAGGAAGGGCAATACAGAAGATGAGGGTTTTTAAAATTGCGTTATAGAAACGGGGATCTTTAAAGATTTCTAAAAAATTAGCCAGACCCACAAAGGGTTGTTGGTTGAGCTTGAGAAGAGTAACGTTACGGAAACTGATATTGAGTGAATAAATAAGTGGAAAAATGGTCAGGGCTAAAAGAACCAGGATGGCGGGAAGCAAAAATACATACCCATACCAGCTACGTTTTTTTCGATGTCTTTCCATACCATTCTCTCCCTTTCCTGACGGGACAAATCTGAACGACCATTTTTTTCCATAAATCAATCATAGAACTAACCACTGTCATTTCAAACCGAAGTGTGTTTTCCCATTCAAGGAAAAGAAAAAAAGAACTATGATTGACGAATAGGTTCCCGACTCCACCTCAGACAACCATACCCAGTACCATCATCACAATGAAAAATTGCCCTTTATTTTAAAATAGCATGGTTATTGGTTTATTCAAAGAAGAATGACGACTGAGCTCAATATTTTTCTTGTAACATCCTTACTGAATGATGTCAAAAGTTGTGAAGGATCAATTGAGTGAAAAAGATATCCTATGAGAAGAAAACCCTGCAAGATATTGTAACCCTACCCGGAAAAATCAGTCTATGGTGTAAGATTAGAAAAGTGAAAAGAAAGAATAATAGTAAGTAGATAATCATTTCAGAGTTCCATGTTGCTTCTGAAAAAAAAGGGATTGAGCATGGTTGTCTGATCGTTACTCAGGACAAAAACCTGGCACCATCAGAACATCATCAAAATAGATTATTGCCAGGTCCTCTTCAATCGATCCAGTCCCACCGTGACCTCATGCCCCAAGTGAAAACGGATCAGATGACGCTTTTGATCCTCCAGAGCTTGAAAATCCCCTAAGGCCTGCGCTGACTTCAGAACCCCAAAAGTCATGGACGATTCATTTCCACCCGCTTGATCCGGGATGGGAACATCTCGCACCGAATCAGAGGTGATCTGGATGAAATGACCACGTCCAGCATCCCCTTTATGGAGCTGACCGGTAGAATGGAGAAAACGGGGTCCGTATCCCACGGTAGTCGCCACCTGATAACGCCTAGTGATGGCCATCCGAAGAGCATAGAGAAGATCATCAGTTTCTGGGGTGGGTTGTATATAGGCCTGAACGGATACATAGTCGCCTGGATTGCACCGAGAAAGGAAATTAAGAAGAGCAGCCTGAGAGTTCTCCGTCTTGTGATTCCCATACACTGTCATTCCTTGCGAAAAATGTGATGGAGAAACAGGCTCTGGAAGAATCCCTTTTTCCTGATATTCCTTGACCATCCGTTGGGCAATCTTTTTTGCGGATTCGACGTTGGGCTGATCAAAAGGATTGATTCCCAACCGGTATCCCGCCAGGGCAGTGGCCAATTCCCAAAGAAAAAAGTGAGCTCCCAGATCATATACATCTTCCATTCTCATCCGTACCATCGGATGTCCAGCTAAGAAAAGACTCTCCATGCTCTTCTCCGGCCAGGTCTCATCCTGATCCAGAGAAATTGAAACAAAGAATCGATCTTTCTCGTATGATGATGGGCTCATGACCGGTTCTCCTACTACCGGTAGAATTCCTGTCCCTTCTTTCCCGGTACTTTCGGCAATGAGTTGCTCCAACCAGTCTCCAAAACTGATGATGGAAGGAGAAAGAAGAACGGTCAGTTTATCGCGCCAGTTCTTCGCCAGTTCTCCCATGAGCGTCCCCAGCACCACCGCCGGATTACCGGGAGGTGGAATATCGGGACCACAAGCTTTCGCCATTAAATCCACTCGTTCGAGAAGCAGCGGAACATCTATCCCCATAAGAACCGCTGGAACAAGCCCAAAACAAGAGAGCGCTGAATAACGACCACCCAGATTCGGATTGTTCAGAAATACTCGCCGAAACCGGAAGGTATTGGCAATCTTGACCAGGAAAGTCCCGGGATCGGTGATAGCGATGAAATGTTCTCCTGTATGTTCCACCCCCACTTTATGTCCCATCCAGGAATAAAAATATTGAAAGAAAGAAAGAGTCTCCACCGTCCCTCCCGACTTGGTGGAAACGATGAAAAGAGTAGTTTCTGGTTTTAACTGATGCGTGAAGGAAAGAACTGCTCCCGGGTCGGTACTGTCTAAAACGGTAACATTGAGATATCCCGGTTTCACCCCAAACACCTTCCGATATACTTCGGGGGCGAGGCTTGAACCCCCCATCCCCAAAAGCAATACATCGGTGTACCCTTTGTTTTGCAAACCATCCAGAAAATCTTCAATCTCGGGAAGTACTCCTTTCATTTGTTCCGCCGATTGGAGCCATCCCAACCGATTGGTGATCTCATCTGGACACTCTTTCCATACGGTGTAATCACCTTCCCAAATGCGCTGAATGATATGCTTTTCCTGTACCTCCCTCAATGCCCCTTCCACCACTCCCTGGTAACCACTCATTTTGATGTCTATCTCAAATGCCATGATCAAGCCTCCCGGTTCATCCCTGAAACTCAAAAAACGTGGAACTGGAAACTGTGAAATGGGAAAAAACAACTATACCAGTTCCTGGCACCAGTAAAGTGCAATGAAAAAACTACCTTTTTCTAAGAAGTATGGTTGTCTTTTCACTACTATTTTTTTCATTCTTTTAATCTTACCCCACAGACTGGTTCATCATGGTCGAAAAAATTCTGATGTTTTGAATGGTG